>JAHFTM010000130.1 GCA_023269335.1 Chlamydiia bacterium | reverse complement strand
TGATATCGACCACAAGGCTGAAAAGGCACTAGATAACTGCAAAGAAGAAATATTGAAAAGTGCCCCTGCAAGAATCCTTGAAGAAATGTTCAAAATGTTAGAGTCTGGTGCTTCGTGCGAATTTTTTGAATTAATGAAAGAGCATGCCTTCTTAGAAATCCTCTTTCCTTGTTTTCATCATTTCTTCTGCGGCGAAACAAAACAGATCGCCCACACCTATCTGCAAACAATTGATGAATTTCATAAAAGGCATGACGCCCCGTTAAACCGCGCTCTTTTAATGTGTGCGCTTGTTTTTCCGATCTTAGAGCAGGAGTTACTGACTCTTTCTCAAGACAGGCAAATGCCTCTTTCTTTCAGTGATATCCTCTATCTTTCTCAAACACTTTTGCAAGGAATAGACACTTCCTCATTTGCTCATTTTCCAAAAAAGATTCTGTCAGCGACACATTTCATCACTACCAATCAATTTCGTCTTACGCCTGTGAAAGGGCGACCAAAATTTCATGCGCGAATCACCCATAATGAAGAGTTTAATCTTGCCCTGCAGTTTCTTGCCATCCGCGCAAAAATCAATCCGGAATTGAAAGAGTTGTATCAGGAGTGGAAACAGGCCTTGCATGAGTAACTGTTCACTAAAAAGCCAACCATCTGAATCCATCTTTATCTTTGCTGGAGAAGCAAGTGGTGATCTGTATGGAGCAAGACTTATCGAACAGCTGAAAAAAATTTATCCACAAGCCTCTTTTTTTGGGGTAGGCGGCAACAAGCTACAAAATGCAGGTCTTGAGATCATCTACCCTCTTGAACGCTTTTCAGTGATGGGCTTTTCTGATGTCCTCAAAGCACTTCCAAGACTTATTAAAAGCCTCTTTTATCTCAGAAAGCTTATCATATCAAGACAGCCCAAACTGTGCCTTTTCATCGACCAACCCGATTTTTCTTTGCGGCTTGCAAAACTGCTCCGACAAAAAAAATTCTCAGGCAAAATTGTGCAATTTGTTGCCCCTACTGTCTGGGCGTATAAAAAACAAAGAGCTACTCTTTTTGCCAAACATTTTGATCTTCTTTTAACTCTTTTTTCCTTTGAGCCTGCATATTTTGCACACACTCAGCTAAAAACAGTCTGGGTAGGCCATCCACTCGTAGAAGTTATTGAACAGCATAGAGAAAAAACTCACATCACTGAAGAGAAGAATAAAAATCTCCTCTCCATTTTTCCCGGAAGCCGGCCGGGTGAGATACAAAGAAACTTACCCATCCAGTTAGAAGCTGCTTGCCTTTTTTGTAATCATCTAAAAAACACAAAATGGGAGATTGCCATCTCCGAGTCTAATCCTGCGTTTCAAGCAGACTATTGCAAAATCATCGAAAATGCACGTCAAAAAAGCCTCTTTCAAGGCCCAATCACACTTGTACCCTTTGATAAGCGCTACGAGCTTATGCGCTCTTCATCATTTGCCCTAGCAAAGTCTGGTACAGTAACTCTTGAACTTGCACTCTTTGGCTGCCCAACTCTTGTCTCTTACGAGCTCTCTTTCCTTAACCGTTTCATTGCTACTCATCTACTAAAAGTAGATCTGCCATTTTATTGCATCGTCAATATTTTGAAGAAAAAAGAGATCTTTCACGAAATGATCAAAGAAAAAATCACTCCTACAGCTATCTTTAAAAAGCTTTTGCAGCTTGAATTCGACGTTGAAAAAAAAGAGACCCTAAAAAGAGAATGTAAAGAACTCTTTTCTCTACTACAAGGTGAAAAGAAACCAACGATCGCTGCCTGCGAAGCAATAGCACAACTTTGTGGCAACTTATGAAGCGTAAGAAAAAACATTTTTTATCCCGTTTCACTAAATCCGGTTTTATCTTTAAAACGGGCGGCTTTTTCATACGCCTCTTTGTCACGCTGCTATTTTGGACCTTACGCATCGAAATTCGTGGCCTTAAAGCACTCACAGAGGCAACAACAAAAAAAGATCGTTCGCCACTCATCATTGCATTTTGGCACAATCAGCTGCTCCTTGTCGCCCCAATCTTGAATCAATTGATCCCCGAAAACAGCTTTACAGTACTGATCAGTAACAGCCGTGATGGTGAGCTGCCAACAGCATTTGCGCAAACATACCCCCAGGCAAAAATAATTCGTGTTGGCCATAAAGGCCGCGTACAAGCTTTGAAAGAAAGTATAAAAATCCTCTTAGAAAAGCGTATCCTAGTGATTACACCTGATGGCCCCCGCGGCCCCTGTTACACAGTAAAGCCCGGAGTCATTTTTTCTGCTTCCAAGAGTCGCGCTGTCGTTTTTTCTATGAAGTGGCAGGCTACAAAATGTCTTCGCTTAAATACCTGGGATAAGTTCTGTATCCCTCTTCCCTTTTCTAAAGTAGTAGTGACTATAAGCGAACCTTTGCAATTTACAGAAGAGACACCTATCGATGAGGCGCAAGCGAGACTCAAACATGCACTTGACTGAGCTTGATAGACAATGCACCAAACAGCACGTTTAGAAATCATTAAAATGAAATTTTATTTGCAAATTACTCTGGTTTCTTTAAAAATTACCATATAAAAATTTTCTTAAAATATTTAAATACACATAAGCTAAAAATAAATTTAAACAGTAGCTCAAGAGCTGGAAACAGCGAAAATAACATAGTTTTTTAGATACACTGCTAGCGAGGTCTATTATGGCATCAATTACTTCTGTGCACTCTGACAGCCCAGCTCTCTCCGATGAGTGCTTATTTGGAGATGCTGTAACATCATCTTCAAAGAAAAAAAATATTGATTCACGCATACAAAAAGTCAAAGCCTCGTATTCGATCAATGAAGGTGATGAGCCCAGCGAAAGTAAGCCGACAGGCAAGCAAAAAATTCAAGCAAAACAGGTTTTTCAAGAAGAGCGCCCTGTAAGCTCGCGTTCCTCAGAAAAGGATGCTTCTGACGAGGAACTCACCGAAAAAGAAAAAATTGTAGCCCAAGTAAAAAAGCTTATCCCGCAAATTAAAAACAATAGCTTGAGTAAACAAAAAGCAGCAGAAAAATGTAAAATCGCGCTAAATACGTTTTCTAACATAATGAACCGCTTAGAAAAAGGTGAAAACCCTCTTGTAAGAAGAAAAGCGCAGAAAATAACGAACGATAAAGTAAAAAAAGCAAAAGATCTCATCATAGAAACTGAAGATAAACCACTTACTCACGAACAATCTGGGCAAAAAATAGGTTTATCTACATATGGTTTTAAAAAAATTAAAAGCGCTTTAGAAAATGGAAAAAACCCGATCAAACCTCAAAAGATTTCACTTGCTCAAAAAATAAGGGAAGCCGCCAAGAAACAATTAAAACAACTTTTTCATCAGATAAAAAATAAAAAGCTCTCTCCTGAATCTGCTGCTGACAGATGTCAAATTTCAAAAACAATGTACGATACTATTTTCCAAGAACTAGAAAATGAAAACGCCGCAGCTCAACTGCAATTAATTTCCGAATCACAGGCAACAAACAAACAAACAGACGATGACATGGCCGCAGCTCTTGTTGCTAAAAAACAAAGAGAAGAAGCTGACACTGCCCGTCTTTTGGCAGCAAAAGAGAAAAATGATGCCTTAGCAGCAGAGAAAGCTGCTAAAAAGCAGAAAAAAGAAGCGCAAGCTGCACGTATCAAGGCTATCAAAGAAAAAAGAGCGGCGGAAGCTGAAACTAAAGCTGCTAAAAAAAAGCAAGAAGAAGCTGTAGCGGCTGCACTCGCTGCTGAAAAAGAAAAAATAGAGGCTGCAGCCAAAGCTTTAGCTGCTGAAAAACAGAAAAAAGAAGTCCAAGCTGCAGCAAGAGCTGCGGAAAAACTAAACGCCGAAGCTAACGCGATGCTTATAGCTTTTAACAAGAAGAAACAGCAAATCGCAACTGCAAGAAAAGAAAGAGAGAAAGCTGAGGCTGCTACACGCGCTGCAGAACAAGAAAAAATAGCGGCTGCGGCTGTAACTGCAGCTACTAAAAAACAGAATAATCTCACTGCAACTATCAAAAAAGCGGAACTCGCCATTCAAGCGCTCCTGACTAAAAAAGATACTGTAAAGGCCGAAATCAAAGCACTTGCTCTTAAAAAAGTAGAAGAACAGATAGAAGTGGACGCTCTCTTAGCTAAAAAAATGGAAGAGACAAATGAAATCGAATCACTCAAAAGCAAAAAAATGAAAGAGAGAATGCAAGTTACAAACCTCACTGTCAAAAAACACCAAACAGAAGCAAGCTTGCAAGAAGCTCAAGAAGAACAAGAAAAAGCCGAAGCTGCTCTCCTTTTAAGTAAACAAGAAAAAATAGAGCTCGACGAAGAAGTGCATGAAGCTACAAAAGAAAAAGATGCCTTAAATAATGAACTTCTGCTGACTCAACGAGTGAAAGGGCAGCTCGAGGCTCAAGCTGAGGCAGTTAAAAATGAAATTTATTCTATCAATAGTTGGAAAGGGTTTATTGAAAGTGAAACTGAAGCTGCTCGAAATATTATTCTACAAGCTAATGCAGCTCAAAGAACACTCATAGTACAAAGAAATGCTTTTGCAGCTCAAACTGCACAGGCTCAAGCTGTGATTGATCAGGCTGCAGCTATTCAAAGAAGTGCACTGCAAACAGGCACATCTTCCGCTCATACTATGCCCACCCCTGATGCCCCCGTAAGTGGCTCTATAGTATTTCCCTCCACTATGGCAGGAAGAGCTCAATTTCATGCTTTTACAGATCAGGTTCCAATAAGCTTAGCTGATCTGCTTGCTGCGCAAAACGCAAGGAGCCAATTTGTTGTTGAACAACAACCAGTGCCACCTAGATCGGGAGCTGTTCCTGCATCGACAACTGATCTCGCTTGGCTGGATAATGTATTAAGTTGATGAACTTCGATAACATGGATTGGTTAGGATGCCGTTTCGGAATGAAGAAAAAGACGCGTGCGCAACTTTTCCATGAGATTTGTTTGAATAAGCTCCCTTGCTCCACAAAGCGCATTGAAAAGTGCGCGCTTTGATGAATGACCGTGGCATTTAATGACAATGCCATCCACACCTGCTACAAGCGCACCGCGCGACGCCTCATAGCTAAGTTCTGCCTTAAGCTCTTGCAAAATTATTGAAAGAGCCTCTTTGGAGGCCGCTGTAACCCATTTTTCCTGAATCTTTTTTTGTGCTGAAGTTAACACAAAAAGCGCTATGCCTTCTGCTGTTTTTAAAAAAATATTACCAGCAAAACCGCTCGTTACAAGTACATCAATGCCGCTTGTAAATACATCTTTACCTTCCACGTTACCTACAAAGGTAAATGAAGCATTTTTCATCTCTTTAAGCAGTCTGTAGGCTTCTTTGAGCTCACGCGTCCCTTTCCCTGATTCAACACCGATATTTAAAAGTGCAACTTTTGGCTTAGCACTAGGTTGCCGAATGGCTCTATAGTGACTTGCAAAGTGAGCATACTGTACAAGATCAGCTGCTTTGGCAGAAACATTGCCACCAACATCTAGCACCTCAATTGTGCCGTGGTGGGCAGGAAAGCTAGCAAGAAGACTCGGACGGCTTATATTTGGAAGATGAGGTAGGTAAAGCGAAGAAGCACCCACCAAAGCCCCAGTGTTTCCACAAGAAATAAAAGCATCGATCTTTTTTTCTTTCAACGCTTTAATACCCAGAACAAGGGATGAATGTGGTTTTGACTTAATAGCTGCAACTGGGCGATCATTCATCCCAATCACATGCGTTGCTTTTTCAAATGAAAGAGACCCTTGCAGAATTTCATTACTTGCATGCTCTTTTGCAAATTCAGGCGAGGCGAAGAGAACAAAATGACAATCAGACAGTTCAGATGCCGCGCTCACTGC
>JAHFTM010000129.1 GCA_023269335.1 Chlamydiia bacterium | reverse complement strand
CTTTGGCACTCACATTGCCACTCCAGACCACTGTGTCTGCCCAAGTACTGCTGAATATACTTAAGCATAAAATTACTAATGAAAGAGAAAGCTTTTTCATAGATGCCTCAAAGTGGGTTATTTTGTTTTTGACGCTGTTATTTTCGCGTTTGACAATTGCTCGATCCACTGCTTTTTCAAGACATCTTGCATCTGTCCCATTTTTGTAGTGAAAGCAATGCGAATAATTCCTGAGTCAGTGGCAATGATTCTGGCAAGCTCACTTTGTGCCTCTTCCCCATTTTCAACTTTCGGAAGGCTGAATTCAAGTAGGACATCATCATTTGTTTGAGAGATGATTGAAGCTGTGCAATTTGGAAATTGAGTTTTTAAGACATCCATAAAAACGGTAGCAAAAGCTGCTGCAGATTGTTTTTTGCTATTAGTGGCTTCAAAAGGAAGAATTTGAATCTGAATGAGCTCTGACCAAGCATTAATATCTTCTTTAGGGTGTATCCATTCAAAAATAGCTTGGCCATCATTGAGAACTTGCATATGGCCTAATTGCCATTTCTGAGTTTCCTCATTAGAAAGTGGGATGGTGATTGTCCGTTCTAACGGTGGCAGTTCTGGCTGTTCCTTTAAAGCTGTGGCCGTATCAATATCGGCAACTAAACGCGAGAAAGAAAAAAGGCAGAGGGTAAAAAGAGAATAGGTTTTCATGATTTGTGCTCCTTGCTAAATTTTTTTTATAAACAAGGCACACAATTTATGCAATTACTCTATTTCCTTAAGATATGCGATGTGCGAGTTTTTTGATATTGGAGTCAGGCCTGCGATTTTGCGATTTGCAGCTCAGGCAAATCACATAATCACAGGCCAGACACGCAATTAAAATTCGTACATCGCCTTAAGAGAAGAGTTTGTCGAGAAAACGATGAGTGAGCTCCCAGGCGCGTGCGGCTGATAGAGGATTGTAGGCAATTCCAGCAGCAGGGTCATTGGCACCGGGCGTTGCAAAGGCGTGCATGGTATTACTGAAAAGATGCAGCTGCAAGTCTGCTTGCGCCTCTTTCATTTCTCTTTCAAAGGCTAAAAGCTCTTCTTTGGGGACTATGGGATCATCAAGTCCATGAAGAACAAGAAATTGAGTCTTACTGGGCTGCATGCACTTTTTTTCAGGTGGTAAAAAGTGGCCATATACACTGATCACACCTTTGAGCATAGCTCCTGAGCGAGCAAGATCAAGTGCGCAAATAGCACCAAAGCCATAGCCTACTACTACAACTTGACCTACATCTGCCAAATCAAGTCTAAGAGCTTGCGTTAAGCCGGCAAGAGTGCGCTTAAGTAAAAAATCACGATCTTCAAGAAAGGGCTTTTTTAAGAGGGCACTTTCGATGCTTGATTTTCCTAAAACCCCTTTGCCATACATATCAATGGCAAAACCGATATAGCCTAGTTTTGCAACACTCAAGGCCTTTTCCATGATAAAATCATCGCGTCCTTTCCAGGCATGGCATAAAAGTACAAGGGGCATTTTCTTTTTTTGATCAGGAGTTGCCACAAAGGCTTCTAAATGCGTTCCTTGATCTGTATATGAGAGAAATTCTGTTTTGATTGTCATGTAAGTCAACGTTAAAATGAGTACTTGTGAAAAAGGAAAAGCGTGTGCTATCGTCTTGTTTTTGTCAATCGGGCTTTATTTGTAAGAAAAGTATGTTTTATTCGCAGTTGTTTTCACAATTTGGGCTAGCCCCTACTTGCTCTCGCTTTAACAACTATTGTTGTTAGTCATATTTCTCTGCTATTTTGATATTTTGCGTTAATTTGATTCTATTTTAGTTTTTATTTACTTATTTCAAAAAATAGTATATAATTGTTCTTTTTGAAGATGGGTTACAAATGAAAGGGTAACAAGGACATGAACACTGGAAAACCACTTATTGGGATCCTCACCAATCTTTTAGCCGTAGAAACCGGGATTTTCTCGGGCGCAGAGCGCATTTATGTGAATCGTGACTACGTAGATAGCGTGTTACGAGCGGGGGCGACGCCATTGCTTCTTCCGATCATCGCCGATCAAGAGGCGATTTTTCAACAGATGAGCGCCTGTGATGCGCTGATTTTCTCAGGTGGTCAAGATGTGCACCCGCACCACTACAATGAAGAGCCATCTCACTTTTTAGAAGCAGTCTGCTATGAGCGCGACCTGTATGAAATGGCAGCACTGCGCTTTGCTATTCAGCAAAAAATGGCAATTTTTGGTATTTGCCGTGGCTTGCAGCTTATGAATGTGGCTTTTGGCGGAACTTTATATCAAGATATTGCAAAGCAAATCCCTGAGGGCTCTCTTGCTCACTCGCAAAAAGCAAGAAAGGATGAGATTACTCATGCCGTAGATCTTGCTGATGAATCTTGGCTGCAGCGTATTTTTAAAAAGAAAACTTTAATGACAAATAGCTTCCATCATCAGGCGATTAAAGATCTAGCACCTGAATTTCGTGCAATAGCTTGGGCAAAAGATGGCATTATTGAAGCGATTGAAAAAAATGATGATAGTTGTGTTGTGGCCGTGCAGTGGCATCCTGAAATGATGACAGAAAAGCATAGTGACATGCATCTGCTTTTTTGTGCCTTTGTAGATGAAGTAAAGCAAAGAAACAAGAAAGCAACAAAAAAGGTGGAAGTGTACGCTCATGAATAACACACCAAAAAAAACAGGCATAAGCCTTCTAAGCATGATTTTCCTTTGCTTGAATGGTATTGTGGGTTCTGGTTTATTTTTGCTTCCTGGGCAAGTAGCGCAGCTTGTGGGGAATTGGGGATTAGTCGTCTATCTGATGGTTGCTCTGATTGTATTGTCAATCGGTTGGTGCTATGCACAGTGTGCCAGTAATTTTACCAAAAATGGTGGCGCTTATCTGTATGCAAAAGAAGCCTTTGGTACCTTTGTTGGATTTGAAATAGGGATTATGCGTTGGTTTGTGGGTATGATTGCTTGGGCAGCACTGACAGCTGGATTTCTTGTCGCTTTAGGATCAGTGTATCCGGTAGTATTATTAGCTCCTTACAAACAAATAATCATTGTTGGTGTGATTGCAGCGCTGTCAGTCATGAATAGTTTTGGTGCTAGAATAGTCAATAAGCTAAGCAATATCATCACAGTGACTAAAGGGTTACTGTTACTCTTTTTTATTCTCTTTGGCATCTTCGCGATGGATTTTAGTGAGCTTTCATTCAACCCTATGCACTTTCCTACAGCAGCATCTCTTGGATTAAGTGCTTTCATTATCTTTTTTGCCTTCAGTGGCTTTGAAGCTTTGCCTGTAGTAGCTCAAGAAACTGATAATCCGAGAAAAAATATCCCGATTGCTATGATGACAGCGATTGTCTTCAGCTCAATTTTGTATTTCGTTGTGCAGTCAATTTGTATTGGCACTTTGGGTGATGCGCTGAAACAGAGCACATCGCCAATTGGCGATATAGCCGAGCTTTTAGGGGGTAATTTAGGTAAATTTTTAGTCTCTTGTGCGATGCTTATTTCGATAGGCGGAGTGATTATCGTCTCTTCGTTTGTCACGCCAAGAAGTTTTTCAGCGCTTGCAGCAGATCACGTGCTATTTTCTAAAGCAAATAGGGAAAACCGTTTTGGAGCCCCTTGGGTGGCGATTGCGGTTTCTGGTTTGATCTCTTGTGTGATTGCTCTCACAGGAAGTTTTGTAGAGCTTGTTGTTATCAGTGCAGTCTCTCGCTTTTCCCAGCATATTACGACCTGTGCAGCTCTTTTTGTGATGAATAAAAGAGGCCTGATGAACTCATTTTCTTCTCCATGGAAAAAAGCGATTCCTTGCTTTGCACTAGCAAGCATGGCCTGGCTTTTGTCTTATGCTGAAATCTATCAGCTACTGTATGGTTTTGCGGCCCTATTTTTAGGTATTCCGCTCTACTATATACAAACAAAAATTGCTCAAAGATCAAAAGCACTTGAATCTGTTTATATTCAAAATAATCAAGTTATTACATAGTAATAAACTTGTTAATTAGGTGTTTTATGATTTCTCTAGAAAATGCATTCCGTGACTTTTTTGTTTCAAAACAACTATCTCTGGAGGTGCGAAGGCTAGCTGGAAGTATTCAGCAAGCGACAGGAACTGTCCAAGTGTTGCCTAATGAAATTGCACTCCTTATAGCAGCCTATACTGAAATGTCCTTTGAAGAGCGACTTGAAAGTGCATTTCATGATCCCAAGAAGTGGAATAGCGAACTCAAACAAGCCTGTATTTTCACTTTGCAAGATACGCCTGAAAGACTTACTAAAGAGCTAATTTTTCAAATATTTCAAATTCTGGAAAAACAGCTGCTTCCAACTGCAAATCACGATGATAATCGGACAAATTGCCAATTGTTAACAGAGCTGTTTCCTCGAATAGAAAAAATAATAGAGCTCTTTTCAAGTGAAGAGAGGGATCAAATACTTAAGATATATGAAAAACAAATGCAAGCTGTTCTCCCTGAAGTAAGAGTAGGCACTATGTCATACGAAAGAGCAGCTTGCATATGCGGCCTTCCTGCTAGGCTCATTAGAAATTACCAAAGTCGGTTAGACTTGTGAAAATGTTTAGCGTTGCATCACGGCAGTTGCATGAACGCTGTAGCGCTTATATATTGGCGCAGGCCCATCATTGTAAATCACTCCAAGATGATTTGAACAGCCGCTGCAAGCCACGGCTATCAGGGGAGTGAAAGTGTCCAGTCTGCTATAGGTCACATTCACAGGAAAAATTGGTCTTGTAAAACTCAACGTTTCCTCTGTGGCATCAAATTTTGCTTCATGGCTGAAAAGAAGCAAATTGCATTTGGCGCACACATAAGGATTTGTCGCCTCTTGGCTAACAGGAATATTTATTTCTTGAGTGCCTTGAGTAATCGTACACAAGGGTATATAAAGCATAAAAAAATAAGCGAACAACATAGGGAGAAACTCTAGTTAATGGATGTTTGTTTTTCGCTATATTGATTTTTTTAGAAAGTTTGTCAAGTGTAAACTTAAATTTTTTATTTACAAATCATAGAGAGCTTGTAAAAAATTCTGACAAAAATTAGAAACGATCACTTTTCACAAGTGAGCTTTATGAAAAAAATATTTCTTCTCCTTCTTTATATTTTGTCAATGAAGCTGCTCACTGCGCAAGATAAGCTGCCTTTTTTGCACACTGAGGGTATAAAAATTGTTGATGAAAATGGTCGTACAGTTGTATTTCGAGGTGTTAATTTTGGAGGGTGGTTAGCTGAAGAAACCTGGATGCTGCCCTTTAAAGAAACGCCACCAGCAGGATCAAATTTTTTACCAATCAAAGATCATGTAACGCTTTGGCGTGCTGTAGAGAAGAGATTTGGTAAAGCGGAGATGGAGAAGATACGTACTCATTTTCGCAATACTTTTTTTCATGAAGCGGATTTTGGAAAAATTGCAGCAGCTGGGCTTAACTGCATCCGCTTGCCCTTTTTTTTCGATGTGATGGAAGAGGCTTCAGGGTTATTTGTCTGGCTTGACAAGGCTGTAGAAGCTGCAAATAAATATGGTATTTATTTGATTCTCGATATGCATGGAGCACCGGGTCGTCAAAATGCAAAGCAGCACTCAGGTGAAGAAAATGTCTCACGTTTATTTCAGGACGCATCTTTTGTTCAAAAAACCTGTGAGTTGTGGGCAAAAATTGCTGAGCGCTACAAAGAGCGTTCTGTGATTGCAGGCTATGACCTTCTCAACGAGCCTATGGGAGCCCCTAATGTTACAACACTCTACCTTGTGCAAGACCAAATCTATCGTGCAATCAGGGCTCACGATACCAAGCATCTCATTTTCATTGAAGATGGATTTAAAGGGCTAGGATCAATGCCA
>JAHFTM010000128.1 GCA_023269335.1 Chlamydiia bacterium | reverse complement strand
TCGCCATGAAAAATCTAATTTTTCATGGCGAAAAATAGCGACAAGCGAAACAATTTCTAAAAGAGGCGATTTCAAAGACTCGACCGCCTCTTTCATCTCTTCATAGGTGATCGCTTCTGCTACTGTCACCGTCCAGTCCCTTTCCGATGATGGAAACTCTGCAAGTGATACAAACTTACGCTCTTTTGTTTGCAAACTGAAGAGATCTTGGATATCAAATTCAGCAAAAAGCACCCGCTGCGAGATGTCGAATTGGCGCAGGACTTGAGGATGTAGCTCACCTACCATTCCTAGCTGTAGACCATCTACCACAACTTTTGCCTGACGCCCCGGATGAAAAATAGAAAGCTCTGATTTTTTAAAAGCTGCTTGAGGTATAGCAAAGGCGTGTAAAATATTTTCTACTATTCCCTTAAGATCAAAAAAATCAACCTCTTTTGTCTGTGTGTCAAAATGTGCAGGCGATGCCTTACCCGAAAGCACAATGCCGAAAACAGACCTTCCCTGGTACTTATCACCATTTTTAAAATGTACATGTCCAATTTCAAAGCCTGAAATATCCAAAATCCTCTGACAGATATTTCTGCGTACCACATCCAATAACCCAGGCAGAGTTGAGGGACGTAAGACTGACTGCTCTACGCTCACTGGGTTCATCACCTTGACAAGGCTATTTTGGTCTATCGGGTGGTTACGCACAATCTCGACCATCTTGGGACTAATAAGATCACAGGTGACAAACTCTTGCAAATTCTCAGTTAAAAGGCGCTCTCGTATTTGTCGCTCATGTAAAAATAAGGGGCTGTTATTTAACTCAGAACCTATATAGCTTACCTGCTTCACAAGCTCCGACTTTACCCCAAAAAGCTGCGATACCTCTTCAATAAGATCTATCTCTTCTTTGATGTCATGTCGATAAGGCGGGACCAAAACTGTAAAAAGATCATTACCATCCCACTTTGCCTCAAAACCATCGCGTACAAAGCACTGCTCCATGTCTCCGATACTTACTTCGTAGCCTAAAATCTGACTTGTCCTTGAGCGTCTGCATGTCAGCTGTTTACTTTTGAAGTCATCTTGCAGATTGTCGTAAACACCCTCTATTTCAGCTTTCGGACATATTTTTTTCAGCAAAGCTACCGCATAGTCAAGTGCCTGCATGGTGATTCTAGGGTCGCATCCACGCTCATAGCGCTTGGCAGCATCTGAAAGAAGCCCTAAAGCTTTACGGGTTTTGCGTATACTTACAGGTAAAAAATAGGCCGACTCTAAAAGAATTGCCTTCGTATTTTCTGTGACGCTCGAAAGCTCCCCTCCCATCACACCACCTACTGCGCATACTTTCTTGGGATCAGCAATCACCACAGCATTGGCCGGCAGACTTACCATTTTACTACCAAGAAGAAGGAGCTGCTCCTTCTCTTTGGCTCCGCGTACTATAATCTGGTTATCTTCAATGCAATCAGCATCGAAGGCATGCAGCGGCTGTCCAAGTTCAAGAGCAATAAGGTTAGTCAAGTCAACAATCCCATTGACCGAGCGTATGCCACAGCGTTCAAGCCGGAGTCTGAGCCATAAGGGCGATTTTTTGACTTCTATCCCTGTAACTAAAAGTGCGCTGTAGCGCGGGCAGTCTTTAGTCTCAAGACTGATTTTCAAAGAACCCTTTTTTAGCTGAGAAGAGACTTCACTAGTAGCTTTGGCTTTTAATGGTTTTCCTGTGATTGCTGAAAGCTCTCGAGCCAGCCCTAAAATGCTCATGACATGCCCTAAATTTGTCGTGAGCGACACTTCAAAAATGACATCGTGAAAGAGAGCTTCTAAAGGTGTGCCAGGCGCTATCTCCTCCAATTCGATAATTTCTTCATGGAAATCTGAAAGCAGTAACTCTTTTTCTGAGCAAAGCATACCTTGGGATTCTACGCCGCGAATTGTAGCTTTCGATACATGCAAGAGCGGCTTTAATGGTCCATCAGGGCGCAGCGTAGCTCCGATAGGAGCCAATGCCACCGTAATGCCTGGGCGGCAATTTGGCGCGCCACAAACAAGCGTAATTTCATTTTTTCCGTCAAAGACTTGTGCTACTGTTAATTTTTCTGATTGAGGATGTTTTTCCGTTTTGATGACTTTTGCCGCGATGACACCTGTAAATTGCGGAATCACAGGCTCAATGCTATCTACTTCGATACCTGCATTGGTCAAAAGCTCTGCAATCTTCTCTGCTGTTTCTTGAATGTCGATATACTCTTTAAGCCAGGATAGTAATACTTTCATAGAAAAATCCAAATAATGTAAAGCAGCCATGCTAACACACATCTTCCAAATGTTTCTATTGATTTTTAAAAGAAAGCAGGCTATAATTACTGCACATTTAAACAAATTTCTTTAAATTTAAGAGGTTATCTTATGCCACTCGAAACTCAAGCTATGTCCCCTAAGAAATGCGCTCATCATTGCGGATGCAGTGCTGGAGCTAAAAAAACAGCTGAACGCACATTGTCCATTATCAAACCGGATGCAGTTTCTAAGAATCACATTGGTGATATCTGCAGCCTTTTCGAAAAATCTGGCCTGAAGATCGTGGCCTCTAAAATGCTGCATTTAAGCCAGGCTGAAGCTGAAGAATTTTATGCAGTGCACAAAGAGCGTCCATTTTTTGGCGAGCTTGTAGACTTTATGATCACAGGCCCTGTGGTTGTAATGGTGCTTGAAGGTGATAACGCTGTGAATAAAAACCGCGAAGTGATGGGTGCTACAGATCCTAAGAAAGCAGCTCCTGGAACAATTCGCGCAACATTTGCAAGCGGCATTGAAGAAAATGCAGTGCATGGCTCTGACTCACTGGAAAATGCTAAGCAAGAGATTGACTTCTTCTTTGACGAAGATGAGCTTTGCCCAAGAACTCGATAAGCTCTTACTCGATAAGCTTATTCGACAAAATATCTTAAGGTGCAGGCCTCCCTGCACCTTTTTTTCAAAACAAATACTTCTAAGGAAAAAACCATGATACGTTCCTCTATTTTTACATTTTTTATGGCAATCAGCGCCACTACAACAGTTTTGTCTGCTGAAACAAGCTCTACATTTTCTATGATTAAGCCAAGAGCCGTACAAGAGCAGCATATTGGAGAGATCCTCGCGCGTATTGAAAGTAGCGGTTTAAAAGTGGCGGCATTAAAAATGACCCGCTTAAGCCAAGAACAAGCAAAGACTTTTTATAAAGAGCACGAGGGTAAACCATTTTTTAATGCTCTTATTGAAAAAATGACCTCTGGCCCTGTTGTGGCTATGGTGATTGCAGGTAGCGGAGAAGAAGCTACAGTTATGCGTCTGCGTGCCATCATTGGTGCCACAAATCCTGAAAAGGCGGAGCCCAATACAATTCGCGCGCTTTTCGGAAAAAATGTAACGGAAAATGCTATCCATGCTTCTGACAGCGAAGAAAGTGCCAAGCGTGAAATGCAATTTTTCTTCAAACCCGACGAGATTTTTTAAACTCAATCCTTTTACTTTGAACTCGAAGCGTTTACGGGCAGACTTGACTGCCCGTAATGATTTGAGGCTATGATCGTTTTGCTCTTTGTCGCTCTGTAGTTGAAATTACAGCTGGAAGTTTTCGCCAAAGTATGTGTGACGAGCATGATCACTTGCCAAAAGCTCTTGAACAGTACCTGAAAGCAAAACTTTGCCTTCAGCAACAAGATAACTTCTGTCAACAACCGAAAAAATTTCACGAGCATTATGATCAGTGATAAGAATGCCGATATTCTTTTTTACCAGATGACGGATGATGTTTTTTACATCTTGAATAGCGATGGGATCGATATTAGCAAAAGGCTCATCAAGCATCAGGCAAGTAGGAAAAGAGGTAAGGGCACGTGTGATTTCAAGCCGACGCCGCTCACCACCTGAAAGCGCGGCAGCCTTTTTCTTTGCAAGTGGCTCTATATGCAGCTCTGCTAAAAGCTCTTTTAAACGAATAGTACGCTCTGCCGGTGTGTAGGGCATAGCTTCTAAGATACACAAGATATTTTCTTCTACTGTAAGGTCGCGAAAAACAGAAGGTTCCTGCGCTAAATATCCCAAACCAAGCCGGGCACGCTTGTGGATAGGAAGAGCTGTAATGTCAACGTCATTAAAAACTACACTTCCACTATCTGCTTGAATCAGACCAATGATCATATAAAAAGCAGTCGTTTTTCCCGCACCATTAGGCCCCAAAAGACCCACAATTTCACCGGGCTTTACAGTCAGCGAAAGGCCGTTAACAACTGGTCTTGAGGCATATGTTTTGACAAGGTCTTTCACTTCAAGACCTAACTTTTTTTCACTCATAACCCAAGACTTCCTTTTGGTTAATATTCAATTGTAACAGCACCTTCTCCTTGAACATCAGATAAAATATAGGCTGAGCTTTTCTCGTCTTTTTTCATCTTCACACGCATGGTATTGCCGGTGGTCTTCACAGGTACTCTTACTCCATCTTCCTCCACATAAGCTACATAGACAACTTTGTGCGGTGGCTTTGCATGAAACACGCCTTCTAGATCAATGCAGTTGATATCCGCCTCATCAGCTGTCAACGAACTACCATCTTTAAGTTCAAGTGTCACGCTGTTTTTCAGAAGAATTCTATCAGGTGACAGCGCCGGAGATGTTTCTTTGGAATGGCCTTTTTCACTATGGCGGCTCTCATTAGAATCTGGTAAAAACAGCTCTGCCCTCTCGCAGTTAATAATGCCTAAGCGCCCTTCGATAACTACATCGCCAGTTAAAATAATTCTCTTGCCATCGAAGCTCACATCTTTAGCTTTCACATCTGAAATATTTTTCGTCGATGGGGCTGCAAAAAGAGCGCTTGAAGTGCTCAAAAGGCAGATGACCATCGCTATATATTTTACCATTCTGGTGTTACCTGCATACTAAGGTTTTCAGCTGAAAATTGGGCCGTACTCAAACGCCCCTCATGACACATAGTCATTGAAGAGGCAGAACCCGAAGACTCAGGCCACAGATCATCACAGTTTTTTATAAGAGTATGGCCTTTAGTAGTGTAGGTCCAAAAATTCACGTCGTAGGCTACAAAAGAGTGGGTGTAATAGTCATAGATGGCACGGTCAGCTTCAAAATAGCGAAAGTTTTGCATGGGCTCAAGTTTTTTTATATCTAGCTGCACAACTTCTTCTGGCTCATTCGGTATCGGCCCTGCCTCTTGTGCTACCGCAGTTTCCAAAGCTTTCTGATCTTTCACTTGTCCCTGCGATCTTCGTCTTTTCAGCTCTCCTTTCTCATCGCAAACATATTCCTTGCCTTTTGCATCTTTATAGTAAAGCTCTTGCTGCATGACTCCCTGGACCTCATAAAATGTCTCAATAAGACGCGCTTCAGATTTACGCATAAAGATATCAATCTCAGAGCGCGATCCATGTAGCTCTATCTCATGGCGCGGCCGCTTCTCAGAAAGTGACAATCGCTTTGTGACATCATAGCGAGTCTGTTTTGGAAGCTCTTTTTCCACTTTGCTTTTTCGGGCAATGTGTTTAACAAGCTGAGCTTGGCTTTGTACTTCATAACGCTTTTGATCTTTTGAAGAAACTGAGAAACTTTTGAAAATGACATAACTAAAAAAAAGTCCCACCACAATTGTCCAGACCACAAACGGCTGGCGAAAAGAAAAAACGTTCATGAATGCCTTTCTTGTACTACATCATAGATTTTCACAAGCAGTTCAAGTAGCTGTGCAAGCTCATCTATTGGATATACCGTGTCTTTATCGCTTTTGGCTTTTGCAGGCTCAGGATGAGACTCGATAAATAGCACCTGACAGCCTGCTGCAACAGCAGCTTTTGCAAGCGTCGGAATAAATTTACGTTCACCACTTGAAGCTGTGCCTGCGCCCCCT
>JAHFTM010000127.1:4660-5917 GCA_023269335.1 Chlamydiia bacterium | reverse complement strand
CTCTTTTAAGGATTTATGTTCGGCGTGTGCCTTCTTTACAATTTCTGCCGTCTTATCATAGCCCACAAGTGGGGTCAGAGCTGTTGCTAGCATAAGAGAGTTGTGAAGATCCTCATGGATGCGCTTAAGATTTGGCTTAATACCTGTCACGCACCTCGTTGTAAAACTGTCGCTTGCGTCAGATAAAAGCTCAATAGAATGTAAGAAATTGTAGGCCACAAGAGGTTTATAGACATTCAATTCAAAGTTGCCCAGTGCTCCAGCAAATGAAATAGCCGCATCATAGCCCATCACTTGAATGCAGACCATAGTCATGGCTTCGCATTGCGTAGGGTTTATTTTTCCAGGCATGATCGATGAGCCTGGTTCATTTTCCGGCAGCTGTATTTCTCCAAGACCTGACCTTGGCCCTGATGCCATCCAGCGAATGTCATTGGCGATTTTATAAAGTGAACAAGCAAGTCTTTTCAACGTGCCTGAGGCGCCAAGTATGGCATCATGACAGGAAAGCGCTTCAAATTTATTTTTGGCAGGCTTAAAGGGTAGGTCTGTAAGTTCAGAAAGCACTTCGCAGATGCGTTTTGAGAAACCTTTTGGCGCATTCATTCCTGTTCCCACAGCTGTACCGCCAAGCGCAAGCTCATACAGCCCTTGCAGCCCTATTTCCAGCGCTTGAATTCCATGTTCAACAAGTGTTGCATAACCTGAAAATTCTTGCCCAAGAGTGAGAGGCGCTGCGTCCATTAGATGTGTGCGGCCTACTTTGATCAGAGTGTGAAATTCCTTGGTTTTTGCGTTCAAAGCTTTGAGGAGACGCTTTAATGCGGGCAAGAGCTTTTCTTGGATCTTAATGCAGGAGGCGATATGAATGGCGGAGGGGAATACATCATTTGTTGACTGGGACATATTTACATCGTCATTTGGATGGACAGGAGTTTTTGAACCAAGCTTACCCTTGAGAAGTTCGATGGCGCGGTTGGCAATCACTTCATTCACATTCATATTGGTTTGTGTGCCTGATCCCGTTTGCCAGATAACCAGCGGAAACTGATCTAAAAGTTCACCTGCTAAGATCTCATCACAAACTTGGCAAATGATTTTTTTCTTTTTTTGAGAGAGAATAGTGAACTCACAATTAACGATGCTGGCTGCCTTTTTTATCAGCACAATCGCTAAAATCAGCTCTTTGGGCATCTCTTCGTTGCCAATGGTAAAATTGTGGCGTGAGCGCTCTGTCTGCGCACCCCAATAGACGTG
>JAHFTM010000127.1:0-4650 GCA_023269335.1 Chlamydiia bacterium | reverse complement strand
AGCCTGAATTTCATAGACAACTAACCCCAAAACTCAGGTTATTATTTATACCTAAAGAATCAGGCTCATTTTTGCAAATTAATTTTGAAATTTTTTTGACTAATTTCCAGAATATTGTTATAGCAAAAAATAATTATAAATTCTTTTTATTGTACAGGTTCTTATGTCTGACGCTATGTTACCTCCAGAAAGAGAAAGTGTTTCTCCTGCTTCGCTGCCAGCTTCGTCTGATGCACCGCACAGCTCACCTCTTGCACGAAGGAGAATAGAAGTAGCTGTGAGAAATCCTGATGGTAGAGAGGTTACTTGCTGCAAAAAATGGGTGGTTACCTGCCTCAAGGTACTTCTTGTAGCTATCATCGTAGGTGGTCTTATTACAGCAAGTGTGTTCACTTTTGGGGCAGCTGGGCTTTTTGGTGCTGCAGTAGCTGCATCTATGGGGGTGACAGTGGCTAGCTCAACTACAGCAATAGCTGCTTTATATACCACTGGAGGAGTTTTATTGACCTCAGCCGGGGCGATGATCCGACTTGCCTATAAACATAAAATGGGGAGCTACACAGGAAGAGATGCAGCGGATACGCAAAAATTTCTAGTTAATGGCGCAAAAAAAATTGCTACAATTGTTAAAAGAAAATTGACAGAGCGCGTAAGAGCAGCAGTTGCTGGTGGAGCGAATAGTAGTGATTCTGGCAGCAGTAGTGATAGTGACTTAGAAAGTGGTAATGCAGCAAATCCAGTAGTAGGGCAAAGAAGTGCATTGGCTGCAGCTGTGAGAGGTATCCAAGCTAAGAAACCTGTGCAGTTATCAGAGAATGTAAAAAAATTCTTCAAAAATGTTTTTGAAGCGCTTCGTGTAGCCCAAAGTGGAAGCCAGAATCCCTCTGCAAGAGACGCAGTAGATGCAGTAATCAAAGAGCTGCAAGTAAGAGGTGAAAGAGAGCTAAGTAGTAAATCACGTGAGCTGATTGCGCAAATTTTTGGTGTACGTGAGTGGCAAGAGGTTTTATCTGATTCCATTTTGCCGCTTTTGCAAGATCGTGATGTGCTTAAGCAGTTAGGCGTTCAACTTCCGCAGTGAGTTTTAGACAGAATATCATAGACAACGATACTAGTCTTTAGTAGTCCACATCAAAACACTCGCACATCGCGCTCAGAGTATTTGTTTTTCTCTTCTGTAAGATGGCAGCTTTGTTTGCGATGTTTTTTTCAGTTTGACTGAATTCCAGCTATAGGTAACTATATCGAGGATTACTTTAGAATTTAAAGTGAGCGTTTTATGTCTTTGACACATTCCTTGTCTTCTTATCCCAGCCTAAGAAACCCTGTGCTGCCCCCATCGCCTTCTGCTGCATCTCAAAAAAGAAGGAAAATTGATATGGTTGTGCATGGGGTTGATGGGCTGCGCACATTTTGTGTTCAGGAGTGGTTGATTTGTGCTTTAAAAGTAATTATTGTCGTTATTTGCGTTGGAGTGCTCACAGGAGCAAGTACTTATGCTTTTGGCGCAGCAGGTATATTTGGATCGACAATCGCTCATGCTATGGGAGTGCCTGTCACCAATATGTCGCTTGTCATGGGAGTGCTTTGCACTGCAGGAGGCATTTTAATTGCTGAAACGATAGCTTGCGTGCGTCTTGCTTACAAGCATAAAATGGGTGAGTATACTGGAAAAGATTTAGAAGATGCGCAGAATTTTCTTATAGAAAGTGCAGAAAAAATCTATTGCATTGTGAAAGATATTTTTATTACTCGTCTCAATGATTTAATTGATGTTTTGAGCGATTTAGAAGATGTGGGGAATGAGAAAGGGAGTGCTTTTAGGCACATTGTGCATGAAATGCAAGAGTTGGAAGAGACTGCAACTTCAAAAGAGACAAAAAAGCGGATTCGCATACTTTTTAAAAAGATGCGTTGTGGGGAGAAGCCAGCTTCTCAGATGAAAGAAAAACCCATCAGCGATGTGATCCGCACTCTGGAAGAAGAGGGGAGGCAAGGTGTAAAAAAACCTGCAAATGCGGTGGCTCAAACAGCGAATTGCAGAGATCCAGCACAGCTGATTGATACCGTTATCTCGCACTTACGGGTTGAAGCAAAAAAGGCTAAAAGTGTTGTAAGAGCAGAAGTTATAGAAGAGAGCGCTCTTTCACCTAGAAATGGAGCAGTTCAAAGCGCAACTAGAACTATCTCTGACATGGGGATGCGCAAAGTTCGAGCGGTAATGACGCAGTCGGTGAATGAATTAATGAGAGATCCTGAGCTTTTAGAAGAAATTCTTGCGAGTGGTTGTTAACATAATTTTTAAATTATGTACTAGCTTGTATTGCAAAGAGATGGTATACTTGCCTTAATAAAAAAGGAGTGAGTAGATGAGACTTGATGGATTTAACAAAAAAACAGGTATCTTTATCATTACTTACCACATACTTTTAGTTGTGGCATGGATTTTATACTTCTCTTTTTACACTCCATCAGTTGCTATGATTGTTGCTACTGTTATTTTATATTTTGTTACAGGACTGAGCATCACGGGCGGCTACCATCGTCTTTATTCACATACGACTTACAAAACGAACCCAGTAGTCGAAGCAGTGATACTCTTTTTTGCCAGCATGTCTGTGCAAAGTAGCGCTTTGAGATGGTCATTTGAGCATCGCTTGCATCACGCTTATGTCGATACGGATCAAGACCCTTATTCTATCAATCGTGGCTTTTGGTATGCGCATATTTTATGGCTTTTTAAAAAGCCTGCTGAGATTGATCGAAAAGTGGTTGCAGATCTTGCTAAAAACCCGTTGGTTGCCTTTCAACATAAGCACTATCTAGCCTGCATGCTCACTTCAAATATCATTATGTTCTTGTTTGTTGGTTGGCTTTTAGGTGACTATTTAGGTGCCTTTGTCCTTTCATGGTGGACACGATTATTTATGTTGCATCACTCCACCTGGTTCATTAACTCACTTGCACATTTTTGGGGCACGCAGTCATTTAGCCAAGAGCAAACAGCTGTAGATAACTATATCATCTCGCTTTTGACCTTTGGTGAAGGCTACCATAACTATCACCATACCTTTGCTAACGACTATCGAAATGGAATTCGTTGGTACCATTTTGACCCTACAAAATGGCTGATCTGGGCCTTGAATAAGATGGGACTTGCGCATGGTCTTAAGAAAGTGAATCACTACCATATCAAAGAACGCCTTGTGGCGGCGCGCAAAAATGAAACGCTTGAAAAAATTGCTGAATCATTTGAGTCTCGAAAAGAAGAGCTTACAGTCTATATTTCCAAAGCATCCGAAACGATTTGTACAAACTTAGCGCGCGCAAGAAAGCTTGTTGAAGAGTATACAAGATACAAAAAAACAAAGCAGGCGAGTGCAGAGATTTTGAAGCAGCTGAAAACGGAAATAAAAGCAGTTAAAAGAACAATTCGTGAAGACTGGAAAACGTGTCAGGAGTTTTCAAAGCATATCATGAATGGCAAAGATCCCATTCAGCAATAACTCACCCAGCGATCGTAAGGTTTGCTGGCGTTAACAAGTAACTGAGAACATTCAGTTCACTTTATGGTTGATAGCGGTAAAAGTAAAGATAACCGTTTTCTGCAACATCATCCAAAACAGTTTTATCAATCTCTTTTTTTGCAATTCTAGGATTGTGATGGAGACGCACTGTGCTATCATCATATTCTAGATAGGCCTCGCTATCGTCTAATTGTTGAGGTACATAGGTGTAGTAGTGACCACTCTTTGCAGACTTTCCTGAATGAACAACAATAGAGCAAAGAACAAAATGTGCTTTTTTTGTAGGGTGGTTTGTAAGAGGAAAATCAATTATGGGTGAGGGGAGGATGCGCGTGTGCACTTTTACTGTCCGCTGTAGCTCGTCATCATATTCAAAACGTTTAATGAAAATGGGTAGAATTTGTGGTATTTTGCCATCTTCTAGCTGAATCGATTGTAAAGTAGGCGTCTCCTGTATGGGACTCATCTCTCCTAAGGTTCTCTGGCAATCAGCTGCTTGATTAATGTTTAATTGAGAGCTAACTTTTGAAGTTTCTACTTCTTCAATAACAATATTAGCAAGAGCTAGATCTTTGAGCTCAGTATCGAGTTGAGCTTTTCCAAGTCCAAGCTGAACGTGGTTTTCAGATACTATTCCACTATCAAGTGAGGGCACTGTAATGCGCATTTCATGGAAGACCTGAATCTTTAGATGTATTGATTGAAAGCCGAGTTGATCGAGAAGAAACTGACAAAAATGAGAAGCATCTTCTTGACTTCCTTTTTTTGCGCGAAAACCATTTTGAATCATTAGGTTACGAAAGTCATTAATGTGTGCCACACTTACTCTTTGTCCAGGTTGCCCTTCTTGCCCTTCAATAGTCTTGATGAGTTTTAAAAATGCAGCATGTTTCTCATTTGCAACAGTTTCATTTATAGCCAGTGATCGTGGTAGTGGAGTGAATCGGAGTGCTTGCACGACAGCATTGATATAACAGGAGTTACCACCATTTTTAATGCCATAGCCATAAAGAGCTGCAATTGCTAGATTGTGTCCGTTGGGAGGAACCAAGCTTTTTTTTATTAATTCAAGCCATTCGATAAGCTTTGCAATAGCTTGAAAAAAGAGATCTTTGAGCCAAAC
>JAHFTM010000009.1 GCA_023269335.1 Chlamydiia bacterium | reverse complement strand
CATCCCAAGCTCTAAAAGATAGTCATCCATCTCTCGCTCTGAATGTATGTAACGAGACACTTTCTTACGTGTTACTTTAAAGAGTGGTGGCTGAGCAATGTAGATATAGTTATTTTCTACAAGCTGTGGCATATGACGATAAAAGAACGTCAGTAAAAGTGTGCGAATATGAGATCCGTCGACGTCAGCATCGGTCATGATGATGACACGATGATAGCGCAGCTTATCCAATGAAAAATTATCTCGACCAATACCACAGCCAAGAGCTGAGACTATTGTTCCAACCTCTTCATTTTGCAGAACCTTCTCGGGCCGCGCTTTTTCTACGTTTAAAATCTTACCGCGAATCGGCAAAATAGCTTGAAATCTGCGATCTCGTCCACCTTTGGCAGAGCCACCGGCAGAGTCCCCTTCTACAAGATAAATTTCACAAAGCGCTGGATTTTTTTCCTGACAGTCAACTAGTTTTCCAGGCAGCCTACCACTATCAAGGGCTGTTTTTCGTAACGTAAGCTCACGCGCTCTTTTTGCTGCATCCCTTGCTTGCGCGGCAATGATTGCTTTTTCAGCAATCATCTTTGCAACCTGTGGATGCTCATCTAAGAAGGTAGTGAGCTCCTCACCTGCAATCTGCTGCACCACAGAGCCAACATCGCTATTTCCTAAACGCTGTTTTGTCTGCCCCTCAAACTGTGGGTTAGGTACCTTTACAGAAATAACGGCTGTCAACCCCTCACGCATGTCATCGCCTGTGACAGAAAGCTTATCTGTACGGAGAAGATTATGACTTTTAATGTAGTTGTTTAAAACGCGTGTCAGTGCCGTTGAAAAGCCTGTCAGATGCGTACCACCCTGATGCGTAGCAATATTGTTAACAAAGGTAAAGACAGCTTCGTTGTACCCATCATTCCACTGCATGGCAACTTCTGCTTCAATTTGCCCATCATCTCCAGGACGTACACTTTTAAAGTAGATCGGAGTTGGAAAAAGGGTTCCTTTATTTTCGTTTAAATACTCAACAAAGGAAGAAATTCCACCGCGATAGCAGAAAGAGACATCATCTCGTCCACCATCACGCTCATCACGAATCGTAATTTGGATACCAGGGTTTAAAAAGGCAAGTTCACGTAAACGTTTAGTGAGGGTCTCATATTCAACCTCTTGAACACGCATGATAGTTTCATCAGGCCAGAAAGTGACTTTCGTTCCCCGTTTGGCACTCTCACCAACTACCTGTATGTCTTTAACTACAGCACCTTTGGCAAACTCAATCTCATGAGCTTTGCCCTCTTTATACACTTGAACAACCATTTTTTTAGAAAGTGCGTTGACACAAGAGACACCCACACCATGCAGACCACCTGAAACCTTATAGGTGTCTTTATCAAACTTACCGCCTGCATGAAGTACTGTCATGACTACTTCAATTGCCGAAACATTTCTGCCTCGACGGGTAGATTCCTTTTCATGGCGATCGATAGGAATGCCTCGCCCATTATCTTCAACAGAAACCGCTGTATCTCGATGGAGCACGATATCGATCGAAGAGCAGAAACCTGCCATCGCTTCGTCAATACAGTTATCTACCACTTCGTAAACCAATTGATGCAAACCATTAATACCGGTATCACCAATATACATACCAGGACGCTCACGTACTGCTTGCAAGCCTTCAAGCACTGTGATTGAGCTTGCTGTGTACTCTTTTGCAGGTCCCTCTTTCACTACCTCTGACTCTTCATTTTTTGTCATAATGTTTGTTGCCATTTTTCTTTAGCCCAAAAGTTATCCTATTCGGAAAACAATGTTATTTAAAACGATGCCAGGGACAGCAGCCTTGACTGCTTCATGAATTTTTTTCTTATCAACCGGATTACTCAGCAAGCTGAGAAGAGTTGAGTTTTTCACTTTTACATAAAGAATGCCCTCTTCAAACCTTGTTGCAGATGTGAAAAGAGCAAGTTTTTCGCCTACGATATCAGGCCATGCCTCTAAAACGACTTGTGGCTGTGATTTGTAAAGAGGACCAAGTTTTTGGATAACAGCAGATAAAAGATCTGAAAGTTTACGTGAAGTGGGCTGCGGACCATCATAGCCGAAAGGTGTTCTTTTGTAAAAAACCTTTGCATATGCTGCTTTTTGATCTTGCTTCGACACTACTCACCCCAGATTTTCGTGAAATGCAAAGTATAGCAAATAGACACATGGTGAGCAAGACTTTTTAAAAAATCAAAAAGGCCTCTAAAATGCAGTGTGAGAATCAATAAAGGTAATCAATCCAAAACAAGAATCTTCGAGCATAGTAACCACTAGATCAAAGGCCTCTTCACCTAAATAATAAGGATCCGGGATACTTTTATTTTTGAACTGAGTACTAAAGGAAGTAATTAATTCAATTCGTGCACTACAAGCCTGAGGCTGAAGTACTTTCACTTTTTGAAGCACCTGTTCATCGGCTGCTAATATAAAATCATACTTCTTAAAGTCTTCATCTTGAATCATCTGAGCTCGTTTTTGAGGCTCAAAAAAGTACTCTTTTTTCCCGCAAGCTCTCATTTGACGAGGGTCTGGTGGTTCACCTAAGCTCCAATGGCCGACAGCCGCGCTCTCAATGATCAATTTATTGGCTCTTTCAGAATCAATTTTCCGTAAAATTGCTTCTGCGGCAGTCGAGCGGCAGATATTGCCGAGGCAAACAAACAGCACACGCGTCTTCATATACATCCCATCCAAAGACTTTATATTTGAATTATGTTGTAAAGTGAGAAAGTGACCTAAGCATCTTTAGCAAGCCGAAATCCATAGGTTCCATTTGCTGCGCCAGGATTATTGCGATGTCGCTTGGAGCAACGAAGATCTTCCTTCAAACTCTTCCAGCAGCCACCGCGAAGCACTCTGTAAACGCCCTGAAGAGGACCTTTCGGATAGTCAGGCTCTTGCGCTGACGACTCATAAAAACTGTATTCATACCAGTCTTGGCACCACTCATACACATTGCCTACCATGTCAAAAAGACCATATTCATTGGCTGGGTAACTCATCACAGCAGTGGTGTCAGAGCTGAAAAAGTTAGCTTGAGTCTTTTCGATCGTCTCGCCAGTGGGATACATCGGATTTTCAAGACCACCACAACAGGCAACTTCCCATTCAGCTTCAGTCGGAAGTCTTTTACCAATCCACTTAGCATACGCACATGCCCCATACCAAGTCACACCAACGACAGGGTGTTTGGCATAACCCGGCTCAATAAGAAATCTACCGGCGCTTTTCTTAATGCGCGAGTCACGAAGACGGATAATATCATTGTTTTGAGAGTCTTTTTCTTCACCTAGTGCATCCAGATAACAGACAAATTGTTCATTTGTAACTGGATGAATATCAAGTGCAAAGGAAGTCAGTTTTACTAAATGGCGAGGCATCTCATCCCGGCAGCCATGGTTTGAGCCGCGAAAATATGAATCCCCTTGGATGGCAACCATATCAGTTAGTAGAGGCTGGATATTTTTTGTCTCTCTTTTTTCTGGATGATACTCTTTCACTATTCTCTCAGTGCCCCAAGATGTCAGCTCTTTTTTGACAGGAGATGGAGCTAAGTCACTTGTACTTAATATTGGCTCAGTTTTACTGACACCAAATAAATCCCACAAATCTTTCTCTTTTTGCTTTTCATTCCCCTGTTGTACTACATCAGAAATTATTGCGATCTTCTCAGGTTCGCTACTTACAAGCTCTTCTGAAACAGCTAGCCTCGCAGTATCTTGCTGTAAAGATTCAACACCCTGCTGTGATGACAGCTCCACTTCTGGTAGGCAAGCACCTGTTGGACAACCAGCTGCTCTGAATAAAAGCTCCTCAAGACAAGAGGGTCTCTCAGACGGATTGGACTTCAGACATTCAGTCACGACAAGATCCCAGTCGTAAAGAAAATCACTTTTACGGCTTGACGGAAGCGCAAAACTTGTTTCAGGAAATTCATTCATCAATAAAAAGTACACCAAGATGCCAAAAGCGTAGACATCGGCCTTTTCATCTGAAACTACCTCCAAGCGCTTCTGCTCAGGCGCTAAAAAAGCAAAATTTTGCAAGAACGATTGATGCAGCGGAATAAGCTTTTGGGTGTCAGCGGCAGGGAAGGGATAACGATCTTGTCCAATTTTTGCTTGAGGAGCTGCCTGTGGTATTGAAAGAGCTTCTGCCATGGCCTTGAACGATCTTGTCAAGCAGGCGCCAAGCCCTACAATTTTTGAAAGGCCAAAATCAGTCAAAACAACGCGAAATGAGGAATTAAGTTCATTACTTCCAGCGATCCCAGTAACATAAGGAGAGCGTGGAAAACTATGCGGCAAACTACTTGAGGTCTTTTTTTGCACTACCTGATCTACCCCAATCAGTACGTTATTGAATTTTAAAGAACGATGAATGATCTTTCTTGTGTTACCATCTTTGAGGCCATGTGCAAAGTCAAGAGCGTCTGCAATCTGACTTGCGATCTGCATGATTTTATCTTCTGATAAGGCCCTTTGATGAGCTTGTAAATACTGCCATAAATTTGTCGACTCACCCATTGGATCAACAACACACTCGCTGACAAGAAAATAAAGCCCTTGAGAAAATGAAACATTGTGCATTTTAACAATATTTGGGTGATCGAGCGTAGAAAGAATATCTACTTCATCTTCAAAGCGCTGTACAAAACTCCGATCGCAAGCAAGCTCTTCGGGCAAAATCTTAATGGCATACTGTTTTTTCGTGAAGCGATGTTCAGCCACATACACTGCACCTAATGAGCCCTGACCAATCTGTTTGAGCAGCCTATAATCACCTAAAAGCCTTATTTCAGCTGTTTCCGTCTTTGTCATCTGTAATCACCTTTCGCATGTCTTCAATAATTCGACTATATTGATAATATGTAGCCTGCTTGTTAAGAAAACTTTTTGCAACTTCTTTTTTGTCCACAAGGCACGCTTCGTTTACATAAAATGGAATATCACTTCTTGGAATTTGCACATCGTTTTGCACAATTAATTCAAGTACTTGGGTCACTACCTCTTTTTTTGATTCCGGTGTAGCAAACACTACTAGGAGCTTGTAAAGTGCCACATCATGTGCGTTTTCTTTTATGGCAAGCTGTAAAAATTTTTGAACCTCAGCCCTTCTAGCACTTTTAGACTCTTCATCCCGTGCACGTTCAAAAAGCTTTATATTCAGTATACCAAGGGTTTTGTAGGCTAGAAAGCACTCTTGATTTTGTCTAAATGCACAAAAAAAATGATAGAAAAATTCTTCATACTGCCGCTGATTTGCTTGTGTTGCTGCTAAAAGAAAGCGTACCTGCACATATTCAGGGTGTGTTTTTATCACAGGAGTAAGTGTTTTTTCCAGTTCTTTTACCACCTCAAGCGGAGGACCTTTAGACTGTTCAAGATATTGCACTAAGCTTTTGTTGTAGAGCGTATATTCATCCTGAGACATCTTCAAGTCTTTAGAAACCTCGCCCTCTTGCAAACTCTTTCTTGGAATAGCGGAAAGCGCCTCTAAATATATTTCAAAAGCCTCTTCTTCTTTTTGATCTCTCATGTAAAGAGTTGCAAGCACAACTTTTAAGCTGGCTTTCTCAGTTTCTTTTGCACTTTCAATTTTTTGCAAAAGATCTTCTTTAGCAGTAGAGTACTCTCTTTCTTGAAGCTTTTTTTGAAATGAAGAATCAAAAACAGTGGGAGCCAGCTCTTGCATCAAAGAGAATGGAGCGCAATCGGCAAAAATAGGGGCTTGTGCGTAAAGCAAAAGAGTTGTAAGTACAATGTTAAATTTTCTCAAAAATCACCTTGTTGTCTAAAGATCACAAATGTACGCGAAATGGAAAAAAATGAAAACATTTACTAATTCAGGCTATTGCAAAAAAATGTTGAATCCAGTCAATCTGCCCATTGTATTAAAAAAAGGAGAATACCATGAGTCCAAACGTAATAGATGCCTACATCAATGGAGCAGGTAATCTTGCCTTCACCGGCATGTCTGCCATCTTTGGCAATGATCAAGTAAAAGAAATTGCGGACAAAGTTGCTACCTTTGTTAACTACAATTGGGAGTTTATTTTCGCAAGTGTGACTGTGCTTTCTTTTGTATTTAACCCCCTTTCTTTCCTTACTGGCCTAGTAATTGGCCTTTGGGTGTATGATAAAGAATTCACCATGAACCCTGGTAGTCAGAAATTTTCTCCTTCTGACCTTTTTAGTAACCCTAAGAATGAGCTGACCTGTCTTACGGTGAGTATTACTAGCCGTTTTGTTCTTGGCGGCTGTATTTCTTCTTTGTCAGTTGGCTTTCTTTCAGGCTGCTACGTTCGGAAGCTGTGCACCGCTGCAGTAAGTGTCCCTCTCTAAATAAAAATGAGTAAATTTTTCTGAAGAAAAACTTACTCATTTCGTACTCTCTCTTCTCAAATACTTTTGTTTTTAAACTAAAAATCAGGAAAACTGTCATGTTACCTACACAAGTTGCAGCACCTCTACTTCACGGTGGAAATAATTATGCAAACTACATTTCACGCGCAGCTGATATTCCCCTAGCTGTGGGTGCAATTGCTTCCGTTTTGGCAAAACCTGCCCCTTTTTCCTTAGTCAATCTACTTTCGCCTTTTTTTAACCCGATTCCAGCAATACTTGGTGGAGGAGCAGCTATGCTGTTTGCCAACAAAAAAATTATTATCGTCCCAGGGCAGCCAACAACCGCATCGTTTTTTGCAAAGCCTTACGTAAAAGCAGCATCCGTTGCAGCAGCATTTATGATACTCCCCTACTCATCCACTGTCAGCGCCTTTTCCTTTGGTTTTTTATTCTGTTGCCGACTGCAAAGATCAATGCCTGAAAAAACTATAAAATCAACATAACAACAGCTAAGGAACAGGATAAGAGAAGAGATAGGATACGTCTACAAGTCTCTTATTCTGTATCTGTTTTGCTCTGGTGTCGTCAACGGTAAACTGCTAAAGCCAGAAATCGTATGTTGTTATGCACGCTACTCTCTGTTTTTGCTTCATCTTTATCATTGTATTTGATAGCCTCTTCTCTTCACAGCAAGGACTTTCAATGGACAAACGTACGATCATTTTCGTTTTAGCACTTTCTTTAGCTTTTTTTGGCATCAAGTTTGGCTTTAGCTACTACGAGACAAAAGAGCGCGAAGAATGGCTCAAAAAACATGGTAAGGAACTAGCAAAAAAAACAGATCCGAAGCAGAAAATAATTGAGCAGGTACAAGCAAAAGAAAAACCATTTGTACTACCGATAGCTACAGAGGCAAAAAATAACTTACCTTGTGAGTACTACGTTTTAGAAAATGACTATCTGCAGCTCGTTTTTTCAACAGTTGGTGCAGCTCTTGTCGAAATCAACCTTCCCTTTAAAACTAAGAAAAATGAAAAAAGCGTCGTTCTGCCTATCGAGTTTGACCGTGAGATCGTTGAGCAAAGCCCAGAAAACGCTGCCTTTCCACTTCACAGCGCAAAGCTTGCCAGTGGGGGCACGAAAGAAAAAAGCATTGGAGGTTACTACCCCCTACTTCGTCGAACACAACTCAATAAAACTAATGACATTGTCGTTCCACCTCGTTTTTTTGCTTTGAATGTTGTCTCCGAATTTCCTGAAGTTGCAAGTCTTGCTTATAAAGTAAAAAAATTCACCGACAAAGAAATTGTCTTCGAAGCGGAGCAAGCACATCGTCGAATCACAAAACGCTTTTACTTTCTCGACAATGCTGATGACGCCCCATACAGCCTTACTTTAGATATAAAACTTGAAGGTGATAGCCGCGGCCTTTTTCTCTCAAGTGGCATCCCGGAAGTAGAGTGGATTTCTGGCTCACCAGGTAATGTGATCAAATATCACACCGTAAAAGGAAAGTCTTCTGTCGTCGAAAAAATTGACCTACCGAAAGATCTGTTTACCCTTACTTCTGCCTCCCCTGACTGGATCTGTAATTCAAATGGATTTTTAGGCTTCATTATCAACCCTACAAACGATGTAGAGTCCGGTTTTCGAGCTGAATTTGTTCCAGGTACACAAGTGCCTTCAAGGCTTTCACTCATTGATCGCGAGTACAGTTTATTCCCGATGAAGGATATGCCAGGCTATAACGTACAACTACCACTGAAGAATTCACATGAAATTATGCAGTACCGTCTCTTTTTAGGGCCTTTTGATGACATCATTCTCAAAAAAGTAGACGCCTACTATGCTCAAGAACTGGGTGGCAAAAATTCCGACTACATAGCGTGCCAAACCTTCCACGGCTGGTTTGCTTTTATATCAGAGCCTTTTGCCAAGTTTCTCTTTTTCTTAATGAAGTTTTTCTACAACTGCTTTGGCTCCTGGGCCCTATCTATCTTTTTAATCACCTGCGTTTTGCGCTTACTACTTTATCCGCTCAACACTTGGTCGATGCGTTCGATGAAGAGCATGCAGCGCATAGCGCCTGCAGTAAAAGCAATTCAAGAAAGACATAAGAAAGATCCTCAAAAAGCACAGCAAGAAATCATGAAGCTGTACCGTGAAAATGGTGTCAACCCTCTTTCAGGCTGTTTGCCACTCATTATCCAGATGCCATTTTTGATCGGCATGTTTGACCTTTTGAAATCAGCGTTCGAGCTTCGTGGGGCCGTTTTTATTCCAGGCTGGATCAACGATCTTTCTGCTCCTGACGTGCTCTTTTCTTGGAACTACCCACTGCCTTTTATCGGCAATGAGTTTCATCTTTTGCCATTTGTGCTAGGTGGCATCATGTTTGTGCAGCAGAACCTCATGTCTAATCTACCTAAAGACAAATCTCTCTGGACAGATCAACAAAAGCAGCAACGATCGATGGGCAATATCATGACACTTGTCATGACCGTGCTCTTTTATCAGTTCCCTTCGGGACTGAACATCTACTGGATCTCATCTATGCTCTTAGGTATAGCACAGCAGCTCTGGACCAACAAAACTATGGATGCTCGCGCAGATGCCAAAGCAGATGCAGAACTCTCTAAGGCAACCCTTAAACCATCAAAAGCGAAAAAATAGAGACGACTACCTATGGGATACTAATGTACGCCTGGGATACTTTTGTAGATGAGCAAGAACACAAATTTGGCAAAGAAACTATAGAGCGCTGGCTTCGCCCTCTGAAAATCACCCAGTTTGATGCCTGTAATATTTACTTAGAAGCAAAAGATGCCTTTCAGGCCGCTTGGTTTGAAGAACATATTCGTCCAAAGCTTAAAGATAATGACCTTGTCAATAACAACCACTCTCCAATTACCGTTCACCTTTCTGTTGCAGGCTCAAAAAATAGAGCAGCTCAAAAGGAGAGGGCTTCTCAAAAGGCAAAGGGGAAAAAGCAGCAAGAAGCACCCTCTTTTACTCTCACTTTTGAAGCACTTGACCCAAGCTATATTCTCGATGAATATATGGTCTCAAAAGAAAATCTCATTGTCCATAAACTTTTAGAAGAATTTATTCTTACACTCTCCACTAAAAAACTTGAACTTGCTGCAGCATCACAACAAGCAAGCTTTTCTCTTCCTAAAAATGCTGTAAACCCTATTTTCCTTTATGGCCCTGAAGGGAGTGGCAAAACACATCTCCTACAGGCCGTTGCCCACAAGCTACGAAGCTTGAAGCTACAGGTTATTTACGCAAGAGCAGAACTTTTTACTGAGCATGTGGTAAAAGCTATTCGCCAAGCTGAAATGTCTAAATTTCGTGAAATCTATCGAAAAGCCGATGTCCTTATTGTTGATGATGTGCATACACTGGCAAAAAAAGCAGCAACACAAGAAGAATTTTTTCACACCTTCAATACGCTGCACACCTCAAGCAAGCAAATTATTCTCTCAGCAAATAGCTCTCCACAAAACCTGCAACACATAGAGCCACGACTTATTAGCCGCTTTGAATGGGGTATTTCACTTCCTCTTTTTCATCTAGAGAAAAAAGAGGTCATACAGCTTTTAGAAAAAAGAGCCAAATTTTTAAACTTCCCGCTCCATACTCGGTGCGCAGAATTCCTTGCTGAATCGTTTGCTACAAATCTTAAACATGCCATGCGTGCAAAACAAGCGCTCATGCTGCGTTCGCATGTGTATAAAAAAAACCAGCAAATAGAAAAAGCTCCTCTTTCAATTACTCAGGTGCGCCATCTTTTGGCAGATCTTATTGAAGATGAAAAAAGTCGGAAGCTTACTTTTGAAAAAATCATTCAAGCCTGTGCTGAATTTTATGGCATACGCTATGAAGACATTGTAGGAAAATCACAAAGTAGAGAATGTACCGACCCGAGAAAGCTTGCAATGTATCTTTGTCGCCATCTTTTAAAATTGCCCTACATGAAAATCGGTGATCTTTTTAACCGCGATCACTCCACCGTCATGTCATCAACAGGACAAATTGGAAGACAGCTTGCAGCAGATGATTCAGATGTACGCCGTGCGCTTTCAGCCATTGAAACTTCCCTTGCTGCAAATCAATCTGCTATTTATGGTGAGTCACTACAGGTGTGATAAGCTCCTTGAGAAGTTTTGCCCGCGCATCCCACGTATGTTGCTTAGCAATTGTGTTCCTAGCTTCCAAGACATCCTGAAGGCGCATCGTTTCAGATGCTAACAATTGCTCTACTTTTTTAGGGATAGCTGCATACTTTGGGGCCAAAAAGTAGCTCGTGGCTAAATTGTTTGGAAAAAGAGGCAACATAAATTCATTTTCATTTGTAAGAACACTTGCACCAGCTGCTAGGGCACACAAAAGCCGCTCGTGAAAACCATGCTTAATCGTCGGCATGCTATTGATAACTACCTTGCTTCTTTTATACACTGAAAAAAGTTCTTTAAAAGGCACCTGTTGGTGGAAAATAATGCTATTTTTACCAGACACAGCTGCTCTCCAACGAGCTTCTTCTTGCTTATGTCCAAAGATATGTACTTCAAAACCGTTGAGCGCTTTGACAAGGCGAATTTTATCTCTTGCACGTATCATTTTTTCAACTGAATTGATCAGATCAAAAATCGGCAGCTCTTTATCTTTAATTTCATTTGCAACATCTGGCTTTAGTTGTAGTTTTTGCAAAAAGCAGAAGAAATGACATAGCCCCTTACTTTCTAAAGTCTCTTCAACCACTTCATCAAAAAACGCTACCGTTGTTTCTGAAAAAGTCTCTTTCCAGGCGCTGTAGATAGCATCAGGATCAATATAAGATGCCGTCAGGGTCACTTCATAATCACGTTTTGCATTTTTTAACTCTTCTTGAATATCTGCACTGACAAGTGATGGCTCAATTGCATGAGGGAAAAAAAGCGTCTTTGTGAGACCAAAGTGCTGAATAAACTTACAGGAATCAGCTTCCACAAAACAGGCAAGGGTATGAGGTGCATTAATGAGTTGAGGATAATAGGTCGCTGAGTCCACCATGACAGCAATATGAGGTATTTCCAAAGGCTCTAAAAATGAGTGTTCAGATATGAGAAAATTAAAGCCAAATGTAAAGTCTGGTTTCGTTTTCACAAAATCTGCCAGAATTTCTGCCTCACTAACTTTGGTAGTATCATAAAACATTGCATCAATTTTCAATCGACAAAGAGACTTTTTAAACTCCTCTGTAAAGTGCCCTAGAACGTCGTATTGACTCTTCGAATTTACAAATATTGCGATCCTCATGTAAATGCACCTCAATTTCTTCTTTAGTAAAAACCCTATCTTTTGCTAGTATATCTGCAACTTTCGGAGCATAGCGCAGCTTGGCTAGCGCGGCTGCTTTGGGAGCAGTAGGTCGGGGGTTCGAATCCCTCTGCTCCGATTGTACATGCTCACTGAATCTAATGGGTATACCAAATGTTTCAGTGAGCTGTTTTTTTTATCTCACACCTGTAAGCTACCATTGCTTTTGTCTATTTTTTGGGATCCTCCCCGTGAGGCATTTGTCATACCGGTGATCGACCTGCCAATCTATTGGTACAGTCTCTTTTTCGCTTGTGGCTTTCTTTTGGCCTATTTTCTTGTCGCACACCTTATTTTTCAATTCTCCACACAACACTGCTGTACTTCATCACTAGAGATAAATCAAATAAAATCTTTGAAAAAAGAGTCTTATGCCTTTGCCGATAGGCTCGCTTGGTATCTCTTTATTGGTATGCTTATCGGAGCACGGCTTGGGCATGTTTTCTTTTATGACTGGGATTATTTTTCGCAGCATCTTTTTGAAATTCTAATGACACGAAAAGGCGGTTTGGCAAGCCATGGAGCTGCCATCGGCATCTTCATTGCACTGACCTTATTTTGGAAGTTCAATGCCAAAAAAATTTCCAGGCTCTCCTGGCAAAAGGTGCTGGATTTTTTAGCTATGGGTGCAAGTCTATGTGGCGGCTTTATCCGCATCGGCAATTTTTTCAATCAGGAAATACTTGGCACTCAGTCTGATCTGCCCTGGGCAGTAGTTTTTGGACACCCCCAGGACATACAAACTTTAACTTCTTGTCATCCGGTTCAACTTTATGAAGCTAGCTTTTATTTTTTAATTTTTGGCATACTGTATGCTTTTTCTCGCACTTGCGGTAAAAATGTAAAAGATGGTTTCATTTGTGGTCTTTTCCTGACTTCAGTGTTTACCTTTCGTTTTTTTGTTGAATGGTTAAAACTACCTCAAGAGGCAGTGCCCATGGATTTTTTGCAGATGGGACAACTTTTAAGTCTGCCTTTTGTTGGATTTGGAATTTATTTATTAGTTAGAGCGAGTTGTAAAACTCGCTCCTAAGTTAAGGAAAATTGCTGCTATGAAAAGACATCTTGCTATTTTTTGTTGCACTCTCTTTTCATTTACCACCACACCATGCAACGTAACTTTTTCTGTTGATCCAGATTCTCATCAAAAACCTTTAATATTAATTTTACTTGGTCCACCACGATCAGGAGAGGGTGTTTTAGCGATTAAAACTTCCCAAGTCTTTTCCATTCCCTATATCTCAGCTGCAAACCTTCTACATGCACAGATGAATGAAGGCACAGAAATTGGTCAACAAGCAAGAGAATATATCAACTGCCGTGGCGTCATCCCTGATTCTTTTATCATGAAAATGCTGTATGATCGCATGAAATTTGAAAACAAAAGCCGAGCTGTCCTTCTCGATCATATGCCACGAACAACAGAGCAAGCAATTGAGCTCAAAAAAAACCTAGGTGATCAATACCGCTTTTTAGTGATCTCCATACAAGTACCTGACGAAACTCTGCTTTTAAAAGCAGAAGTTAGACTGATCTGTCAGTGCTGTGGACGTGTCTACCACAAACAGTTTTCTCCTCCAGAAAAAGCAAATGCTTGTGACCAATGTGGTGCTACATTAACTCAACGTGAAGATGATTCACCAGAAAATGTCAAAAAGCGGCTAGAAGATTATCGAAAAAGCGTAGAGCCAATTTTAGCATTTTATCGCGCAGAAGGCACGCTTACCGAGGTGAATGGTGACTGTCCCTTAGAAACTACTTTTGAAGAGATCAAACAGCTTTTCAAACAATACGCCTGTATTGAGTGATTGTAACTCTTGTTCTGCTGATCTCATCTGCATCTCATGGCATCTAAAGCGCGCCATTAGCCTTCATGCTCTAAACGCTCAATACGCTCTTCTAGTGGTGGATGTGTTGAAAAGATACGCAAGAATCCCTTTTGACTCGATATTTTAAAAGCCTGTACAGCGGGCTGCGCTGCTTTTGGATCATGAATTTCTATCGTTTTTTCAAGAGCGCGCAACGCAGCAATCATTTTATCACGACCAGCTAATCTCGCTCCGCCCAAATCAGCGCGAAACTCACGAAACCTTGCATAAGTAGCTATCACGATACTGCCTAAAATCATAAAAACAATTTCAAAAAGAAAGACAAGTAACGTGTAGACAAAGGATGATCCTAGACTACTAGACTCATCACTTTTTTTCCCAAGCCGCAGAACAGCATAAGCCAGGACTCGAGCAAAAAACATAACGAAAGCGTTAACAACACCTTGAACTAAGGTCATTGTGACCATATCACCATTGGCAATATGGGCAATTTCATGACCAAGCACACCCTCAAGTTCTGAGGCGTTCATGCGTTTCAAAAGACCTGATGAAACAGCCACTAACGAACGCTTTTGACTTGGCCCTGTTGCAAAAGCATTCACCTCTCTGGATTCATAAATACCAACTTCAGGCATATGTGAAAGCCCTGCTCGTTTTGCTAAGGAGTAGACAATGTTGAGAAGTTCACGAGTTGAACCTCTTGCAGTATCTGGATCAATGAGCTGAACGCCCATCAGCCACTTGGCCATAATGCGCGATAGTGCAAGAGAGATAAAGGCACCTGCCATACCCCACACCATGCAAAAGCTTAACAGCGAGCCATAATCGAGCCCATAGGGCTTCAAGTAGGGCTTGATATTTAAAAGATTCAAGATCAACGTTATAGTAAGTAAAATCAAGAAATTCACTGCTAAAAATAAAAAGATACGCTTTGCCATTGTTCTCATACTCAATCCTCCATGAACACTTACTTACAAAATGCTCTTCACATTACCATAAACAAGACCGCATAATCAAGCACATGTTCATCTTGACCAGTTAGCGACAAGAAATGTCTCCAAGCACTTATACGCATGGCTTACTGATTGGACTACTAGACGCTAAAGCACAATTTGAGATATAATTTCGCCAAAATTTCTTTTCACACTTCTACTTAGGACTATTTATGACTACTTATTCAGCAAAAGTAGAGACACACGATGTAAAAGAAAGAGCTCTCGTAATCATTCTTTTAGGCGCACCTGGGTCAGGTAAAGGCACTCAAAGTGTTGAGATTAGCCATTCTTTTAACCTTCCTCACATTTCAACTGGCGATCTCTTTCGCGAAAACATCAAAAACCAAACTGAAATTGGTCAAAAAGTAAAAAGCTATCTTGATAAAGGCGCTTTGGTACCTGACGAACTTGTATTCGATATTTTATTCGCTAGAATTTCAAAAGCTGATTGCTCTAAGGGCTACATTCTTGATGGTTTTCCACGCACCACATTACAAGCACATAAGCTCGAAGACTTACTGAGTAGTAGTGTTCATTTTGCTATTTTTAATCTTGTGGTCGATGATAGCGCAGTCATCAAAAGACTTTCAGGAAGGCTTGTCTGCAAAAAATGTAGTCGCGTCTTCCATAAAGACTCAACACCTCCAAAAATAGAAGGCGTCTGTGATGTTTGTGGCGAAGAGCTGTATCAACGCTCAGATGATAATCCAGAAGTCATTAAAGAGCGTCTTCGAGTCTACTACGAGCAAACAAAACCTCTAGAAGAGTATTACAAAAATAAGGGACAGCTCACCCCTATTAATGCATCGGGCTCTCCAGCAGAAGTACTTAAAACACTAAAAGCTAAAATTCAAGAGATGTATCCGATACTTTGAAATTTGATATTTGAATTGATTTAACAAATCAATTCACGTATTCTACCATTTTTCGTTAGTATAATAAGGTTAAAGTATGAAAACACTCTCTCTTACTCCACAGCCTTACATATATCTACTGGAGCCTGCCGACTCACCGCAACCAGTAAAAGTCATCTTAGAAATAGACGTTGTACAGGTGTCATCTCAACTATTGCTCCATGAACGACTACTCGATGATCCTAAGGCCGAATCTACCATAAAACTTACAGCCACACTCCTTACAACATCTGCCAAACAGCTCGCACAAATTGCCATTCAATTGCATTCACAATCACACCTATCTGAAAAGCTACGTGCTTTGCTCATTGAAGAGCTAGAAACCAAATTATCTGCTATAAAAGAACTTGGTGTCAACACTTCAACGACAACCTTAGATGTAGATGATGGCCTGCAGAACCTAACAGCACAAGAGCTTGTGACTCTCCTACGCATTTTTTTGCCCTACTTGCACAAGGAATGGAATACTACTTACTTTATCCAGCATGAACTCTTACGAAAATATGTCCCCCCCAATGATTGTGCATGTAAATTAAGCCAACTTTCTGTGGAATCTCTTGTCTTTGTGCTGCAAAATTATGTATGTACAGTTGAAAACTATCTTGAGCTTTTCTCAATGTTAAAGAAAGAGCTGCTGCGTTCTGATACAAATAACAAATGCCTGCTTTTTAATCTGAACGGCACACTTATTCTTACCATCATTTCTCTTCTATCCATAAAAAATATGGCTGATGCAACAGAGCTCTTTCAACTTTTTGAAAAAGAGATGAAAATAAATCACTACTGCATCAATTTCCAAGAAATAAGTCCTTTTTGTCTTTCTTGCATCATTCTTTTTTTTGATCAATCGATATGCAAAGCTCCAGAGCTTTTAAAAAGTGCTCAAGCAGAACTCATACGAAAGACCGAAGATCAACACTGCAAGCTTCAAAATGTACCAGGTTATCTCGCTGTTGATATTCTTTTAAGCTTTGTCCGAACACAACGGATATCTGCATATGTTCTTGAAGTATTTGAATTTACATTTTTGCAAAAAAGTTCTTTAGAGCACCTCTCGGGGCAAGAACTTGTACGAACTCTTTATGCATTTGTCAGTCATAACGCAAACCACTCAAGCCGTGAAAATGAAAAACTTATTGCCAGCCTTCAAAATGAGCTTTTGAGCAAAGTAAACGATGGTACACTCGACACAAGAAGTAAACTAGATGAAGTATTAAAGACTAACGAGGAAGAAAGAGTCTTAGTTTGCCAAA
>JAHFTM010000126.1 GCA_023269335.1 Chlamydiia bacterium | reverse complement strand
CAGCCTGAAGCAGCAGTTAAAATCATTCTAGACTTTTACAAGACGCAAGCACGCTACCAGCTCCAAAAAGAGTATCTAGAATTCAAACGTTTTGAAAAGAAAACGAACGTGCACACACTGCCCTGGTACAACAAAGAGATCTTTATTAAGGTTTTCAAGGCTACAGAGGGCCGTAACTACGACAACCGGCATGCGCACCCCTATCTTAACTTACAGGTGCGCTTTGACAGGGAGAGAAATTTAGCCGTTAACTTCACTTGGGAACAGGCACAAGCCTTTCTCAGGAAATAGCATTAGGGTTAATGATTCAGAAGTGCTGGCAGAAATTGAGACAAGCTTTGAAGTGATGCTGCCACACCTTCGCCTTTAGACGAAGGTGTAATCAATCATACAAATTTTTAATTAACGCACTGTCGTGTGTCCGCCAGGAACGCCGCCTTTAGAAAGCACCACCTGCCAGAGCTGAATTTTTCGAGCACGAAAAGCACCAGCGCAAGAAAGCAGATAAAACTTCCACATGCGATAGAATCTATCGCCATAGACTGGGTGCAGCTTATGCCAGTTGCGATTAAAATTAGCAAACCAGCCCAGAAGTGTTTTATCATAGTCAGGGCCAAAATTGTGCCAGTCTTCCATGACGAAGTAGTTTTCGATGGAGTTGCCTATTTGAGCAATGGAAGGAAGGTGGCTATTTGGAAAAATATACTTATCGATCCAGCGGTCAGTTACTCGATCAGATGTGTTGCTGCCGATGGTGTGCAGCATGAAAAGACCATCATCTTTTAATAGGCGATGCACTGTTTCCATAAAAGTATGGTAGTTTTTTTCACCGACATGTTCAAACATGCCAATTTCAAGGATGCGATCAAATGAGCCTTCTACATCTCTGTAGTCTTGCACTCTGATTTCTACAGGAAGACCTTTACATGCCTCTCTGGCATACTCCGCTTGATTTTGAGAAAGAGTGACACCAAGAATTTCCACGCCATAGTGCTCGGCTGCATATTTTTCAAAGCCACCCCAGCCGCAGCCAATATCCAGCACGCGCATACCGGACTTAAAGCCTAGTTTTTTACAGATAAGATCAAATTTGGCCTCTTGCGCTTCATCTAAATTGCTAGCATTTTTCCAGTAACCGCAGCTGTAGGCCATAAGTTTATCAAGCATATTTTTGTATAGATCATTACCCAGTTGATAGTGCTGATCAATCACTTTCATACTGCCAGTTTTATCTTGAAGATTGAGAAAATAGGCTTTAATATGGGCCCAAAGCATATCCCAGCTGGGTTTTATTTTTTTCTCAAGATTTGCAGATAAAATGTGGCAGATACACTGATCAACTGCTTCAGCATCCCACCAGCCATCCATATAGGCCTCACCGAGACCTAACGAGCCTTTAGTCAGTACTTTTGCATAAAATTCATCATTATGCACTACGATATCCCAAGGACGGCTACCATTAATTTGAATATCAGCTAAAGCAAAAATTTCGGTGATCACAACTTTTGGATTTGAGGAGGTTACCTGCATCTTTTTGGCATCGGGCTCTCGAGCAAAAGAGACCTGCTGGAAACAAAAGAGAGAGACGGTACAGAGCATTAGAAACTTAGATATCTTCATAAGTGAAACCTCATTTTTGTTGCCTTATGTATACAGCATCTGATTTTTTATCTTCATTCTTTTTCAATCATTGAGAGAAAAGCCCTATTCGAGTATCCTGTTCTGAACACTTTATGCCGGTGTGGCGGAATTGGTAGACGCGGTAGACTCAAAATCTACTCTAGGCAACTTGGTGTCGGTTCGAGTCCGGCCACCGGCAACTTTGTATGACAAAAGACAAAAACCCTCCTCAATCAATTCAAAAAATCAATGCCGCTCTTGACACTGTAAATTGGGCATATCACTGCTATTGTAAGTTTACTAATGAAAATATCTACGATATTTTCAAAGATGGTTTTTCACTTAACTCAGGATTCCAATTCCGAGGCGAAACCCTCTCTTTTAAAAGAGCTGAAAATATTAGAGAAAACCATATCATTAGTTCTATTGCCTGCCTATTCATTGCTCTTGATGAAGCACTTAAAGATACGTTTGAGCCAAGAAAACCAAAAGATCTTTCTAAACTTGGCAAACTGAGAACAGTAATTTATCTACTTCGATGCACATTTGCTCATGATATTTGCGAGCCTAAATGGGACATCAGGGGACAATACCTGCTCCTCGAACCAATAAGTATACCTATTCATTCTTCTCTACATAATACAAACGCGTTAAGAGAGCTCTCCTTTGATTTTAAAAAACTGCATGGTCACCGCCTTAAAAAAGGACGAGTGAAATTCTGTGTCTTGATAACATAAAAATTGCACGCTAACATTATAAATGTTATAATGCAAATAAAGTGTTAACTTTGAAAAAAAGAGCGTATATGGCAGACGTTATCCAAGCTTTTGAGCACTATCTACATGATGCACTTGGCATTAAGGTGAAGTTAAAACCGTGGAAAGAAGAAGCCAAGCTTCCATTCTTTTTGAAAGACGCATATTCCTTTCATGAAGCTGACTTGCTTAGCATAACCTGTGTGGTAGCTATAGCCCGAAATGATGACACAACTACGCCAGGTTCAATCAGCAAGCAGTTCCAACAATTGAAACAAAAATTGCCTGGCTTATACATTTACGTCTGCCCATCTATCTCTTCATACAATCGACGGCGTCTCATTGAACAGCATATTCCATTTGTAATTCCTGGAAACCAAATGTACTTACCAGAGCTTGCTATTGACCTTCGTGAACGCTTTTTGAAGCCACGTTCTAAAAAAAAGACACTTAGTCCTGCGACACAGGCGATTGTGATTTACGCTTTAAATCACCCTGAGAGTAAACAATTCAGCTCTACAGAACTTGGATCTGCATTGCAGTACACTTCTATGACTATATCCAGAGCATTGCACGAACTAGAGGCTACTGGCATTGGGCAAGTAACTAAAGTAAGAAGAGAGTGTCAGTTGCGCTTTCCAAACGATAAACAGCAACTGTGGAAGGATACAGAGCCATTCATGCGCAGTCCTGTTAAAAAACAGGTCTGGTTGAAGAAAAATAAATGGCTCGAGAATCAGATAAAAAAATCAGGGGTGATTGCTGGATTAACAGCTTTATCTCATCACACAATGCTTCACCCACCTCTCATCCCAAGTTATGCAATAGATAATGAAACATGGAAAACTTGGATCCATTCAGGAACTCTTCAAGAGCTTCCTTCTGCCGAAGATGCTGATTTAGAAATTGAGATCTGGAAATACAACCCTTTACTCTTTGCAAAAGAGGGCGTGGTAGACTCATTTTCATTATCTTTAAGCTTAGAAGAAGTTCCAGATGATCGTGTAAACATCGCATTAATAAAAATGATGGAGAGCTCAAATGGTAAAGGGACTAAATCGATTTAAACAGCATTTTGCACCGTTTACTGACCGCTATGTACTTATCGGTGGAACAGCTTGCTTGTTAGCCATGCAAGAAGCTGGTCTTAATTTTCGAGCTACAAAAGACCTTGCTATTGTTTTATGTGTAGAAGCTTTAGATAAGGAATTTGGAAAAGCATTTTGGCAATTTGTAAAAGATGGAGGCTACCAACAGCAACAGCAAAGTACGGGGAAAAAATTATTTTATAGGTTTAACAAACCCTCTCACCCTGATTACCCAGAAATGATTGAACTGTTTTCCCGAATTCCAGAGGTTATTGAAATAAGCGATGAGACCCACCTAACACCAATCCCAATAGATGACGAAATTTCAAGCCTCTCAGCTATTTTATTGGATAAAGTCTATTATCAGTTCATACATAGCGGTAAACGTGAAATTGAAGGCTTGTCGGTTGTCGGCGCTGAACACCTTATACCATTAAAGGCACGTGCAGCAATTGATCTTTCAGAAAAACGTATTACGGGTGCAAACATAGATAAAAAAATCATCCGTAAACACAAAAATGATATTTTCCGTTTGTATCAGTTATTAGCTTCTAATCAACGCATTGAGCTTGCACCCTCAATAAAACAAGATATGCAAAAATTATTAGATGAGCTAAAAAATGACGACTCATTTGAACTCAAAGATTTAGGCCTTAAAAACACAACTCTCAATGAAGTGATCAATAGCCTTGTGCAAATCTACAGCATAGATAACGAGCTAAAGAATGAATCGCTTATCTTGACGGCTCCGTGAATAACTTTTGCAAACTTGTCCAATCAAAAGTTCTGATTACGTCCGGCCACCGGCAACATCTTCTTCATCCTTATGGCGTCGTTTGATGCTTTTGTTACTGAAATGTTGTGCTTTTCTGCCCACTCTCAAACTACTTCTGCATACAGCTGATGCTTGTTTAGAAGATCTGCAACCAGCACATTCCGTTGCCTTCAATAAATTTTTTTCCTATGCTGGCCCAGTCAAAAGCTCTGAAACCGAAAAGCATGTAAAAAATCCTATCTACCCTGAAAATCTTCTTCCCGAAGAAAACATCAAAAATTTGAGAAAAAACTATGAAAGACAAAATTGGCCCTGACCCAGACACGCACTACCCTATTACAGGTTACGACAAACTTATTTTTTTAAAACATTTCATCAAAGCCAGCAATATTTTTATTGGAGACTACACCTACTTCGACGATCGTCGGAATGGGCCTGAGAACTTTGAAGTGAACAACGTGCTGTATAACTACGATTTTTCCAAAGTGAAGCTTGTCATAGGCAAATTTTGTGCTATAGCTGCAGAGACACATTTCATCATGACGGGTGATCATAAGCTTGATGCCATAAGCACCTATCCTTTCCCAGTATTTCAGCATGGTTGGGAAAATGCTTTTAGCATTGCTGCGTTACCAGTAAAGGGAGATATCATTGTTGGTAACGATGTTTGGTTTGGCTACGACAGCTTGATCATGAATGGCACCACCATTGGACATGGCGCTATTATTGCATCAGGAGCTGTGGTTGTCAAAGACGTTCCTCCGTATGCAATCGTAGCTGGAAACCCTGCTAAAGTTGTAAAAATGCGCTTTGATGATAAAACTATCGAACGACTCCTCCGTATCAGCTGGTGGGATTGGGATATTGAGAAAATCAGTCGACATCTTCAGCTTATTTGCCACTTGGATGTCGATCAATTAGAAGCAGCTGGCCTTAAAAATTAAAATCAGAAAAATCACCCTTAGAATGCCTTAGCTTGTTCCTGTAATTTTTCTGTAGCACTCATCCATTTTTCATATACTAAATGACCACTATTCACAAATTTATATTAACTTAACCATGACACAAATTTGTATCAATTTAAACATGTTACAGATTTGTGTCTATTAACTGGTTCCGTTGCAGTTCTATACATCTTGTGAATGACGAATTGGTTATGTGACTTTCCAAAGATCAAACAAAATTAACAATCATTTCGTCACTACAAACCAATCATGATAGACGCTGCTACAGTCGTCTGTAAGAAGTTTTGTGTATTCTTTCTTTCGTTCAACATTTCGAGACCATTTTTTTGCTTCCCGCACAACTGTTTCTTCAGAAAAGAAACTACATCCTGAAAGTCTGTGTTATTGAGAAAGAGCAGATGCTGTATTTGTACTACCTTACGGTTTTCAGGAATGAGAAGAGTCCCTTCTTGTAACCATCTATAGGATCAATTCCCACATAATGGGCTCTTTCTAGAAAAGACATCATGGGAATAGAAGACATCAATGCTCCACAACCAATTTCAAGGACATAGTCTTTTTTTTTGCAGTCCTTCCAACTCCTGTAAGCGCAATTGAATCCGCCCTCCGTTAGGCCTTGTCCCTACGTAAGCAACTGCCTCGCCATTTCTCTCATCCATCTTACATAATGTAGTGTCAGTCTCTCTTTGAGTTGCAAATAGGAAGGTGGACTCTACACCCAATGATCCCATTAAGATGGTAAGTAGGAAAAGCTTGCTTTTCATACCTTTGGT
>JAHFTM010000125.1:3881-5976 GCA_023269335.1 Chlamydiia bacterium | reverse complement strand
ACTTGTGTAAGCTTCGTGACCTTAAAGCAGGCTACTTACATGATGCGACTGAAAATGAGGTCAAATCACGTCTTCAAGCCTTATGCAAAAGCAGTCTTCTGCAAGAGGTAGATTTTAGTCAAAATTGGTCATTTTTTGCTCTTACTGAAGTCCAAGGCTCTGAGCCTAAGTCGCAAATAAAAGTACAGTGGTTAAACAATAAACAGCTGCATGCCTGTACGGTTGATGTTTGGTCTGAGCCACCATTGTGTATTGCAAAATTTGAAGATGGAAAAAAAGAAACATTTACTGGTATTGACACGCTGATAGTAGCTCTTTTTAGAGCCAAACATATAACGTTAGATCGTATGGAAAAGTACTTGAGTGAGTATAGCAAAATCGAAATAGGTCAGTCAGATGATAGTGGGTATGAAACAGAAGAGCAGCAACAGTATGTTTCTGAGGATGAACAAAAATATGTACGTAGATACCAAAGCGATACGTTAAAGCCGGAGAACATCGAGAAGAGAGCCAATGAAAGCTCTGATACATACAAAGTTACTGTTTTAGTCCCTGTTGTTGTAGAGAGAAGCTACATGACACTACGACCTAATGCAAAGCATCCAAAGGGGAAAAAGGTTTATTACAATCCAAGACTTGTGAGTCTCAGAAGATATTTTCCACCGCCACACAAGCTTCCATTAAATTGTCGCTAAATTGTACGAATTTTGTTCGCTCAAATAGACTGCGCGTGATATCAACTTTGAAAAAATTTATGCGTAGCATTTTTAAACATAAAAACGAGGTATAATATGTCAGGAATTCTTCCGACAAATCCCCAATCTTCATCTTCAATTTGGAACTGCTTTGGCTGTTGCCGAAATGGGAAAAAATCTGTAGGTAAAATGGCTCATGACCTAACAGTAAAAACAGTAGTAAAACCGTATAAGAAAGAAGGAGCGCGCGCCAAATTGCGTGGTGAGCTACGAAAAGTACTACCATTTATCGATGAGCTTGGTGCCAAAAAATTGACACACAGAGATGTATCTCAAAGAACTGGGGTTTCAGAAGAGATTATTCAGAAGATTGTACAAAAAATGGGACTGGTGGACTGTCTTGGGGCAACAGATGATGAAGCCACAATTAGAGTTATTGCTAAGAAATTGTTTTCAGAAGCTCGTAAAGTTCAACCTAAGACTGTGATAGCGCAACCAGTAGTTATTGCTACTGCTGCGCCTGCAGTTGTTGTGCTGGACGAAGCTACAGTACAAGTACAAACTCCGCCTCTAGCTCCAGCAGTTGCTGTTGAGTCAGAAAAACCAGAAGCAAGAAAACCAGAAGCAAGTCAACCTGTAGTAAGTGCAGTAATTGAAGCATCGGTACCAGTAGTAGATACTGTTATACTACCTAAAGTTGTTGCAGAACAAGTAAAAGCTCTAGCTCCAGCAGCTGCTTCTGAAACAGCGCAACCAATCAAGAAAAAACCACGTGGTACAAGAGAGCTTCGTTCACTTGGTATTGATCCGCAAAAAGCGTTCGCACTATTAGCACAGCAAGCAAAGCGTGCCAAAAAGGCCAATTAAGCCATAGGATCTGTTTTTACATAACATCTATTATCAGACGTTCATTTTTTGTGAACGTCTGATAGCTTCTACTTATACAACTACTCAACTGTAAGTTTATTACTTTGCGTTTCCTAATTCAAGAATTGGTGAGTTGAGCTGCGCAAGTGTACAGGCCAATTGAACTCTTACCCTGGCGCCAACTGGCAATGTATCAAGTACTTCTTTCATGCTTTCTGTTGTGCGATCAATCGCTGATTTTAGTCTTTGAAGCGCCTCTTCCTTATTTGCACCAGCATTAGGAAGTGCCTGTTTTGCTTGCATCATTTCTGTATGGCACGCTTGTAGTAGTTCAAATTTTTGGTTTAATCTTTCCCGTTCTTTAGGGCTCATTTCTTGCTCAAACCCTATTGAATCGCGCATTTGTTCTCTGAGAAACTGCATCACCTTATCTCTATTTTCTGCTCTTTGTTCAGCGATCTTCATTTTCACTTTAGTTTCTGCTACGGAAGAAGAATCATTCTGTTGTTGTGGCCGAGCTACATTTGAAAGAG
>JAHFTM010000125.1:0-3871 GCA_023269335.1 Chlamydiia bacterium | reverse complement strand
TATGGTCTCTAGTGCTTCATCTTTTGCAGCTTGTGCGGCTAAAATTGCTGTAGCTGCGCCTCCCCAATACTCACTTGCTTTTAATTTCTCTGGATCGCTTCCACAAAGAAGCATGATCTTGACTAATGCTCCCTTCCAACCTGTTGCCTTGGCTGCATCTACTTTAGCAACAAGATCTGAAAAATCAATTTCCTTATTAGCTGCAGGTCGTGGACTATCGTTTGCTATGGGCTGTGGTTTATCAGCTGCTGTAAAGCAATTATCATAAACTTGATGGCCGGAGCCCATCATGGGTTCTCCTGTTCCTAAAATGCGTTGCCCGCTGACATTGATACCCTCGCTCATAGCTCTCTCCTATATACTTTGCGCCCGAAGCGACTGTTTGATTTGTTCTGCTCGCTCAAGTAAAATTGTGAGTCCTGCATCACTTTTTGCATAATCAATACAAAAATCAAGTGCCTGAAGGCTGCTTTCTTTATCCCCAAGTCCTGAGTAGCAATTGGCAATTTGGAAATAGACAAGAGGATTATTAGGTTGCATTGTGAGAGACAAGTTATAGATGCTGGCTGCCTGTTCAAGCTTACCAAGCTCCTGTAAAAGGCAGGCTTCGCCAAACCAATACTCAAAAACTGCTGGGTTTAAAAAGCGCAAGAAATGAAAAGCAGCCAAGCTCTCTTCATATTTTCTCTCAGCATATAAGCTTCTTGCTACTGCGTAGGCGCGATCCATAAAATCCCAAGAAAGGCCAATCTGTTCTTGTAGCGGCGTCTTTTTATCAATAAGCAGCTCATCGTTACCAAATAAACTCTTCTCTTCCCACTTTACAAAGCTTGAATCAGGTGAAAATTTTTCATGCCCTATTTCTTGTTTTTTGAACTGCTCTTGTAGCACTTTTTGTCCAAGAATTAAGAGATTATAGCGCTCGACGAAGTAGTGCTCTGCTTTGCTGCGCATCTCCCCTTCATGTACAGGAAAAGGCTTCAGTGTGCTGTCATAGTATTTCTTTTCTAAATTGACGAGATAGTCGACAAAAGGTTTCACCTGCTTTTGTGTTTCTTGAGGTAATGTTGTCTGCTCTTTTGCCCCTTGTGGCTGTCGCATAAGATCTGCCATATGTACTCCCCTCACTGCTTCTCTTCACTTTTACACAAATAAAAAATTTTGTATATAATGTAAAATTTATTTACGTAAAAACAAGAAGGCTTGATGAAGCAAACGTTTTACTTCTCAGGATCGCACTGCTTGTTCATGTAGAGGCGGGATAAAAATTGAGGAGGTTGAATGGTTCGATCGATCACAGTGTGAGCAAGTCGTTGTGTGAGCTCTTCAAACTCTGCTTGCGTGTCTGGTACAGCAGCCTGGATCAGGTGCAGTCGAATGATTTCGCCCCTACTTGGCATGTCTACAGTGGCTACTGGAACTTGTTGTGAGGTACTGCTTGAGCTAGCAGACTCGGTGGCAGGGGAAGCAGTCTGCTTTGTAGGCATCCTGCTGGGCCATAGAACAACGGTAGTAGCACCGGTAGTAGAGATTTCTCCTGTTGCCCCTATTTGTACTTTATTCCATATCCTGTTGTATTGAAGAGAATGAGCAGTTATATAGTTGTCTCCTCTTGCAAGGGTTTCGATACTTTTTTTGGGGTAGTAGTATCCGTTTATTTCGCAAAACAAGGTCCAGTCCAGCGTTATATCCATCTCATGGTTGATACACGAGTTGAGCGCTGTTACAGATAGATCTTTGGCAACAAGGACGACCACATTTCGCATTGTAAAGGATTGGGAGGGAGTTGCGCTGGTATCAGTTGCAATAGTAGCTGGGGGGTTCATCAGATCGTACAGCGTCGTGTCTGGTAGCGGCACCGGACGAGGTTTTCCCGAACGCGGAGATAGTTCAGCCCGCCAATCCCACATTGGTCGTGGCAGTTGTACGTCGTGGGCATCGACGTACATTGTTGTTGGCAGATACGAAACAATAAGGCTGGATAGATCTAATCCAAGTAACGGAAATGTACAGTTGCTGATTTGAGTCATAATCGAATTGTTAATTAGAGCCACAATCGTGGTAGGAGCAATCCGCTCGCTTGGATCAATAGTGCGTTCAATGAAAGATAGACCATTATTCGCTTCATTATGAGGATTTTCGATAGTCAGTGTTGTATCCTTAGCGGGAGCTGCTTGATTTCTCCATAACGAGACTCGAGGCAAGACTTGAAATTCTTGATCTGTTTGCAGTGCTTGGGTAAAGGCAGCGATAAATCGTCGATTACGCTCTAAAGTGTCCTGCAGAGTGAGAATATTTTGCATCTCATGCGCTTCGATACTGAAGCGTTGCCCGCTTTTCGCACCTTGCGCTGCGCTGGCTGTGGGGCCTTGATGTATGTCTGCAGCAGCACTGATTGTAAGTGGAGAAGAAGACAGAGAAGACGTTGTCATAGCTACCTCATTCATGGTGAACATTTACCAAATCAGCATGTAATAAATAGGTTAATTTTGTATAAAGGATAATAAAGTAAGCGCTTTAATGAGAAAAAAGAAAAAACAAGATGGGCAGGATCTGCAGGATAGGACAGATTTATTCTGTTTTTACTGAAAATAATATAAAATATATCTTGAGTATCATATCTATCATACTCATCCTGTCTTATTTATGAACAAGAGGGAACTGCTGACATTACAGTAATATACAGGTTATTCTCATACAAATAAAAATGCGCTAAGAGAGACATTCATCTCCTGTACAAAAACAGGAGTCACTGTAGATTTATTCTTGTGCTGTGGGTAAAGATCATGTAAACTTAACAGATTCAATGAATTATCTCTGTGGAGTCACTATGAAGATATGGGTTAAACGTCTAATAAAAATTTTTTCCGCCGTTGTAGTACTTTTGATTGTCTTGGTTTGCTTAGTACCAACACTCTTGTCTGTCAGCACTGTTCAGCGGTTTCTTCTTTCTCAGGTAAATCAAAAAATACCTGGAAAAATTCAAGTTGCAGGCTTACAACTAGGTTGGACTACAGGCATTGATCTTCAGGGTTTGGAAGTAAAAGATCCTCAAGGGAGAACTGCCTTTTCCTGTAAACGAATCCTTTTGCAAGATTCTCTTTTTTCTCTTCTCCACTCCCCACTCTCTTTTGGTCCTCTTCTGATCGACAGCCCCAAATGTGTGCTCATCGAAGAAAAAAATGGTAGCTTTTCGTTAGAGAATGCTTTTTCAAAAGAAGGTGCTGAAAAGAAAAAACAGGTTAAAAAAGAGTCTGAGAAAAAAGAGTCGACCAACTCCTCTCTTGTAGTGCCCTTTGTGGCAAATATGGCTATCGAAAATGGGGAACTTTTACTTTCCAAGCCAGACTTACAAGATGTGCAAATTGCAGATCTCTTTTGTAAAATTTCTATTCAAGGCACAAAAGAAGCACATGTTACTTTGACAGCTGACATTATCAAGGATAAGAAAAATATGCAGGCGGCTCAAAAAGGCACGCTTACAGTAGATGCTCATGCAAAAGAGTACCAAAGCCTTGTTCAGTTTTATGAAGCCAAACTTTTAAGCCCTGATGAAAAAGTCACTTCTTTTTCATCACCTGCAGAAATGACAGTAGTTGCTAGTTTGACACAATTTCCAATCGACCTTGCAGATAGTCTTGCAACGCTTTCAGATCATAAACTTAAAGGCCTTATCACAGCAGCACTTGGCGAAACACTCGACTTGAATATCTCTCATACATTGAAAGATAATAAGATAGAAGTGAAGCTTGCTGCACAAAGCCAGAAACTTTTTCTGCAACTAGAAGCTGAAACTAACGATAAAAACCTATTGATACGTAAGCCAGCACTACTTCGTTGGCAGGTAGACCCACTTTTACTGGAAGTAGCT
>JAHFTM010000124.1 GCA_023269335.1 Chlamydiia bacterium | reverse complement strand
TGGAAGAGCGATTAGCCTTATCATAACTTGCTTTGAAAATGAAATTCACCGCTAATTTACGCATGATCTTTTGTAAGGCTTCTGCACAAAACATGGTATGAGCTTCATCTTCAATGACACAGGGGCCAGAAATAATAGTCAAAGGCTGCCCTTTGCCGATAAGAAAATCTTTTACAGCTACATTTCGATGGCTTTTTTGCATATATTTCCTTTAGTAAAGCTCTACACTATCTTTTGTGAGCATCCGAAGCTCTCTTATGCGTCTTTCGATGTCCACATCGATAATGTTTGTAACAAGATCGAAGAGTGGCACAAGTACAAAAAGGCGCTCTTGCCATCGAGGATGAGGAATTTCAAGCCCCTCCTCACATATTTTTTTATCCCCATAAAAGAGGAAGTCGATGTCAATCCTTCGAGGGGCATTTTTTGCTTTCTGTTCTTTGCCGAGCGCTTTTTCTATTTCCTGTATCTCCTTCCACAGCATCTTGTACGGAAGGGTTGTTTTCAGACAGCAGACGGCATTGATATACTCAGGCTGCAAAAGAGTACTGACAGGGCTGGTTCGATACAACCTTGAAAAAGTGACGCCATTAATTCCCGGCAATTCTTGAATCAACTTTTCAGAAGACCGTATTGTCTGAGCAGCATCGCCAATATTCCCACCAAATGCTAAAAATACTTTTTCTTTTCTCATAAGGATTTAAAGCACCAATAATACTATGCAAACGAGATAATGAGAACACTTTAATTTCATTGAAAGCGAGAACAAATGCATCCAATCTCACTCAGAACAGACACTTTCCGCCATGTTTTAGTAAAAAATGTATAGACTTTCAAACCGCTTATTTTGGATAGTGAAAAGGTTTTTGTTGAATAATGGATGCAAGCCCTCGATATGGAAGAAATTTTACCAGTGTATCATCGACTTACGTCATTTTTTCAACACAACCTATTGAAAACAACTCCTGAATTCGGGTAAAGTACTTCAGTCGTTTGGACTGATAGCTCAGTGGATAGAGCACCCGCCTTCTAAGCGGGTGGTCGTAGGTTCGAGTCCTACTCAGTCCGTACCTTCTCCAAAGATGAAACTATGAGCATAAAAAAAGAACTTCTTGGCGATCAGCCCCTAGTTTATGAATCTTTTCAAGGGCTTGATGAACACTTTCATCAATTTCACACGTCAGCCTTTCATACAGCTTTTCCTAGGAAAAAATTCAAACAGGTCAATCAAGCACTCCTTGAGCTGATTCAAAAAAAAGATGCGCCCTGTTTTTTACTGCCTGCGGTCTTAGAGTTCATCGAACGTGTAAATAGAGAAAAACTCCTTGCTGAAACCTATCGTTTTTTTCAGTTTGAATTTTGGCTGAACCGCTTTAGCCGCCTCTCAGAAGACGAAAATTTGGCCATTCGCGCAAAAATTGTCGGCAAATGGATCCCGCGCGGTGACTACCAGGCATTTTTCCCTATTGGCATGGGTAAAGTCTTCAGCGGCACCCATTTTGTGGCAGCACATGCCTCTCCAGATATTGATACAACGATCGCCTCATTTTGGGGATGGGTTGATGCTTTCGGCGCAAAGGTTGTCGAAGGAGTGCACCTCTGGAGCCTACCTCATACAACACCTGGTGCATTTTTCGGCGACTCTCATTTTACTTACCTTTTTCGCTCACTTTTCAGTGCGAAAGTGTTTGAGCAGCTTGCTCGTACAGTACCCGCTTTAACACTCACAGCTCTTGACTTAGTCACGCAAAAAGGCATCAGTAAAGTGCATGCACATACACTTGCCTCACATCTAGACCACAACCACGCCGACAAAGCCATTATCCTTGTCGACGATCAAGAACTTTATCGAGGTGACTGGAGAAGCTCTGATGCTGAATCTGTGCGTAATATCACCATTCTTTTTAACAGCCTCATCCGCTGGTTTGAAAATGCTATCCACGCCAAACTCATCGCCACTTTTGCTAAAAGAGTGCTTCATCTTGACGATATCCAAAAAACGATCATACCCATTTTTGAGACAGAAATTAGAACCTGTGATCCATTGAAAGAGTACAGCGAAAGACAGACCAAGCATTTGAACGACTATCTCAATAAAATTCTTGAACTCAAAGGAGGTACCGCAAGCTCCTTTATGGATCTCTGGAGAGCTGTTGACCCACTCATCGAGGAAAAATTTAGTGTTTTTTACTCCTCATTGCAGTCGCTTACTGATCCGGAACTGTATGATCAAAGTCAAAAACTTATTGAGGATCGCCCAAAAATTTTCAGCCGCCTTGAAAAGATCATCTCACATTTAGCTGAAGCTCTTTATAGCTTACGAAACTATGTAGAACGGCTTTCCGTGATGATGGAGGTCAAAGAAAAAGTGCTTGGCTATCCCAAGCAGTTTGTCACTTTGAAAAGCGATGTAGAAGAGATCAAAACCAAGATGAATGGTCTTGAGCATATCACCGTTGTCATTCCAGAGTCTGAAGGCAAATGGTATCCGGTGGGCGTAATTCATGCACATGACCTTCGAAGACCAGTCCTTGGCACTGTGTCTCTTCGCGACTTTTCAAATGAGCAAGAAACCCAAATGGCCTCATACCTTGAAGTCATCTCGGTTGTTGATCACCATAAAATCCAACTGAAAACCTCCTCGACCCCTTGCTTTTTAGTAGCTGATGTTCAGTCGTCAAATACTTTGATTGCAGAACAGTCGCTTCTTATCAACGAGCAGTATCGCACACCGAAAAATGACAAAGAGCGCAAAGGGAAAAAAAACTATTTTATTCATCAGCGCCGCGAGTATGTAGAATACCTTTGCTTCCTTTACGCTATCCTCGATGATACTGATCTGCTCACTAAGGTTTCTGACCGCGACGTTGTGTGTGTGGCCAAATTATTAAATCGCATGAAGTCAATTGCCTGCCAGCAAGAGGTTGAAATTATCACACTTGATGATCTAGAAAAAGATGCAAGCTTTGCAAAAGAGGCGGCAAGTCGCATCTTGCAAAATCAAGATATGTATTCCATTTACAAGAAAATCTATGCCTATAAAGAAGAGGAAATGGAGGCTAACTTAGCCAATTGCATTGAGGGCAAACCTTCCACTGTCTTTGCTGACACAAAAGAGCAAAATAGCTGCTGCCGGGTAGGCCAAACAAAGATCTTCTACACAAACTATCCTTTCTTTAGCAAACAGGCAAATGCACTACGAACAATTTGGTATCATGACTCTCAAAAAGTTTATGAGACGAAAAATCAAGTCGATTTTCATCTCCATATGATCAGCACTGTTGCTGGGGCGGAGGAGGTCTATTCAGATCATGTAGGAGACTGGAAGCATCTGGATGAAATGTGGCTTTGGGTGCCACAAACTAATCAGGCATGCGAGCGATTAGTGAACTTTCTCATTGCCTTTTCTGCCTCGCAGGAAGGAAAAAATAGCTTTGAAGTAGAATTTCTTGGACCTAATGCCAAAGAATTAAATCAAATTTTCGAACAAAATTTCCCACAAGCAAAAAGAACAACTATCGGAGAGATCGCGCATACGGGTCTGCCGATCGCAGTACTCCGCTATAAGGCAGGCACTCTGAACTCGAGAAAAGCTCAAATCACGCCCTACTTACCGCGCTTTGTCCCCTAACGCTTTTCTACTCTTGTTCTTCTGTCTGAACTTTATTGTCTTCGATAATTTCTAGGTTTACACGGATGCCATTTCGTGACGCAACTGACATAAGCAGTGTACGAATTGCATTAATCGTTTTACCTTTCTTACCGATGATTTTACCAATGTCGCTTTTTTCTACAGCGAGCTCAATGATCAGAGTCTGCGTTCCACCAACTTCGTTGATCTTGACCTTATCTGGATGATCCACTAGGTTTTTGACGATGTATGCCACAAATTCTTTCATAATTCGACCCTCAATTTTCCATATGCAATTTCAAGAGAACAGAGATATTCCTCTCACCTCTCGATGATACCCAAATAGAGGCTATTTAGCCAATGATTAATTCATCTAGCTTGGAACAATAGTGAAGCTCGGACAGCTTCTTACTATTGTGTAACAGTGGATCGAAAACATCCAAAAATTCTTTTGAAGAGCGTTTGAGCTACCCCTTTGACAGATTGAATGGCAGCCTGCTTACTCTCGTGTAGGTAGGCCACACTTAAATACCAGTACGCTTCCCTTATTCCTTAGCTTGCAGCCTTCAGATTACCTGACAGATCAAAATGGAGTGCACAAGATCCTCTTCTGTATAGCCAGAAAGTAAGTAAAACCTTGCGCTCTCAATTAAAAGGTGGAAGACTATGTACTGTGTTTTTGCCAGCTGCTCCAGTTGTGGTGGTAGAATGTAGTCCATAATGGGTATTTCAGAACCCCCAGGATTGAATTTGGCCCATAAAACTATGGAAGCTGGGCTATTTTCACTTTGATACAGAAGTTACTACTGAAGGGGGAGCTAAATCTATATTTTCATTACCTAGACGCAGAAAAAATACAGAGTTCATAAAACCTAAAGATTAAGTAAATAATTAAACTCAATATTATATAGAATAGCAGACTTAATTTCTACCATTTTAATTTTTAAATAAACTACAGAAAGATGATAATTAAGACTTACACAGTGCCTTAATTTTCAATCATCAAGGTGACAGGGCCATCATTGACCAAATGAACACTCATTTTTGCACCGAAAACACCGCGCTCACAAGAGCTACCAATTTGCTTCTCTAATGCGTTGATAAATTCGAGGTATAGTGGTTCGGCTACCTGAGGTGGTGCGGCTTCAAGAAAGTCTGGGCGCCTGCCGCTTGTGCAGTTCGCATAGAGAGTAAATTGACTGATGACAAGAGCCTCAAGGTTCAGCTCTTTCAGGCTGCAATTCATCTTTTCATTGCTATCGGTAAAAATACGCAAATTGGCCACTTTTTCCGCTAAGAAATGAGCCTGTTTTGCTGTATCGGTTTTGCCAACACCTAAGAAAAGAAGAAGGCCTGGGCCGATTTTTCCTATGATCTGGCCATCGACCTGTACTGAGGCTGATTGAACGCGCTGAAGAAGAACTTTCATGCAAAATACCGAATAATTTGGCTCATATCATCAGGAAGCTGAGCTTTTATGACAATCTCTTGTTTGGTCATAGGATGGATGAAAGAACAAACCTCAGCATGCAGCATCTGCCTTTTGGCTTCATAAGACGCATTCTGCCCCTCTTTCCCATACAGAGCATCACCTAGTAAGGGGTAGCCGATATGCTTCATATGAACGCGAATTTGATGGGTTCTGCCAGTCTCGAGCAACACACGCACAAGGCTCAGCTTGTGATCCCCTTGCAAAAGCGTAATATGCGTCACAGCTTCTTTGCCACCAACTTCCAGAACAGCCATCTGTTTTCGAAAGATTGGGTGACGGCCGATAGGTGCCCGAATTTCAAGATTTTTTGGGGGTTTTCCAAGACAAATAGCCAAATACTCTTTTTTTACCTCACGCCTAGCAAAAAGCTGGGTGAGAGCCTTGTGCATAGCGTAGGTTTTGGCAGCCAGAAGCACTCCCGTCGTGTCTTTATCAAGGCGATGTACAATGCCTGGCCTCAGTGTATCCTGATCTTGTTTTTCAAGCGATTTACAGTAAAAAAGCAGCGCATTGACGAAAGTTCCTCGCCAGTTGCCATGGCCAGGATGAACAACCAGTCCTGCCGGCTTATTGACTGCCAGCATATGTTCATCTTCATAAAGAATGTCGAGGGGAATTTCTTCTGGGAGGACTTCCAGCTCTTTTGTAATGACAAATTGCACTTCAACTTCATCATCTATTTCAGGCCTGTAGCTTTTTTTGACCAAAGAGCCGTTGACGACAACGAGCCCCTCATTGATCAAACCCTGAAAGTAAGTTCTTGACGATGTCTTATAAAAATTCCTAAGCAGCACATCCAATCGCATATGCTGTTGCCAGGGCTGAACGAGAAGAGACTCCACCGCAATTTCTGTATCA
>JAHFTM010000123.1 GCA_023269335.1 Chlamydiia bacterium | reverse complement strand
AGTCCAGGGAAAGGGTTTTACAAGATCTTTGAACGACATAGTTACACCATTTTTTGTGATAGGCGGCGTAGTTTTTTAGCAACCTCAGCGATGATTTGAGAAGCGCGATCTATTTCATTGCTTGTCGTATCTGTGGAGAGGCTAAAGGTGAGCGCGCACTGAGCAGTTATGGGATCAATTCCTGTTGCTTTGAGGACAAGCTCTACCTGTTGGAAGGCCCCACCACCCATACTGGCGAAGACACCTTTCCGACTAAGGGCATAAAGGAGAGCTTCGTTACGTATCCCCGGGAAGGCTATACAGGTGATGTGAGGCAGTCTCTCTTGATCGTGAAAGAAGAAAACTGCTTCAGGATAAGCCGCTTGTATCTGGCTTTCGAGTTTATCGCGCAGTCGGGCTACTTCCGTACAGTAAAGATTTATATTTTCATGCGCTTCAAGGGCAGCTTGCCCTAGGGCAATAAGAAGAGGCACATTGAGAGTGCCGCCACGCAGGCGCAACTGCTCTTCTTCACCTGAAATGAGTGGAGAGAGGGCGACACCATTAGCTTTCTCGTTTTGTAACGTATGAGAACAAAATAGACCGCCAGTACCTATTGGCGCATGCACAGCGTTGCCTGAAAAGGTGACAAAGTGAGCGCCCATATCCTCAAGATCGAAATTGACTTTACCAAGTGCACTACTTGCATCCACATGGAAGATGATCCCACGCTCTTGACAGAGTTTCGCTATTTCATGAATTGGCTGCACAACACCTGTAAGGGCTGAAGCTGCAGAAAGACTGACAAGAGCTGTTCTCGGAGAGATTTCATCGGCTATAGAATCGACCGTAACGTGACAGTTTTTGACTTTCGCCATTTTCAGCACACAGCCTTCATCTTCTAGTTTGGAGATCGCCAGGATTGGTGCTGCGTCCTCAATACAAGATGTGATGAATTGGTTTTTGCCAGTGAGCCTAACAACATTTTTATACACTGAGAAGATGACTTGGGATATGCTTTCAGCACCTGACGAGGTAAAGACAAAACGATCAGCACTTTTTGCTGAAAAGAGCGCATAGATCTGCTTATAGCTTTTCTCCATGTGGCTTAAAAGCTCTTGGCCCATCTGATGAGGGCTCGATGGTGAGCCGTAAAACTCTTCATAAAAGGCCATCATAGCCATGAGAGATGATCTCGTAGGCTTCGTAGCAGTGATAGTATCAAGATTTATGCGCTCTGTCATGAATGGGTGGCTTGTTTTATAAATGAGCCGTTTTTGTAGTCGTAGATAATAGGCTCGCCAGTTGCAAGCTCAAGGTGCACTACCTCATCGTCGCTAAGATTATCTAAGAGTTTCATGATTGAACGCAAGGAGTTACCATGTGCTGAGACAAAGACATTTTTTCCTTTTTTAAGCTCTGGCACTATTTTCTTTTCAAAATAGGGGATAGAGCGCTTGGCAGTCATCTCGAGACTTTCTCCATGCGGTGGACAGATGTTATAGCTTCTGCGCCAGATCTGCACCTGCTCTTGGCCAAATTGCTCTCTTGTTTCTTGCTTATTTAAGCCTTGAAGATCTCCATACATGCGCTCGTTCAAGTCATCTGACAAAAAGACAGGAACTATGCTGTTTTTTGCTTTTTCAGAGTGAATTTTTCCGAAATCATGCAGCTTACCAGCCTCGTGGATGATGACAGCTGTTTTACCTTGTTCGTGATGGGCCATGACAAGCATCGCTGTCATAATTGCGCGATTGAGTGTGGAAGAAAAAATACAATCTATAGGTATTTTTTTGATGATTTCAGCAGCTTTCAATGACTCCTGAATGCCCTTTTCAGAAAGAGGAACGTCAACCCATCCAGTGAAAAGATTATTTTTATTCCACATGGACTCACCATGTCTAAGCAAGATAAGTTTGGGCATAAGCATCCTTATAATTTCAACAATCGTCAACTATGCGGATTTAAAGCTTTTTTTCAAAGGCAGTTCTATAATTTACATTATAAAATGATTTCTTGATTTTTTATCTTAAACTCTGTATATTTTCTCTTCATCATGTATCTGTGGGTTTGTAATGACAAAAAAAAGACTAAGTAAGGCCCTTGCTGCTGCGGGCATCGCCTCACGACGTGCAAGCGAAGAGATCATCTTTGCGGGACGCGTGACTGTAAATGGTAAGAAGATTCTTGTTCCTCAAACACTCGTTGAATGGGGAACAGATCTCATCCGCGTAGATGGAGCGACACTTCAAGGCGAAGGCTCGAAGGTGTACTACATCCTCAATAAACCGCTTGGCTATCTCTGCACAGCAGCTGACATAAAAGGCAAAAGAGTAATTGACCTTTTCACAAAAGAAGATGGCCGTCTTTTTACTGCAGGGCGTCTTGATAAATACACGTCTGGCCTTTTGATTGTGACAAACGATGGTCACTTTGCCAATAAAATCATCCATCCCTCTTCCAATATTGAAAAGGAATACATTGCCAAAGTAGACCATGAGATACTGCATGACCATTTGGTAGCTCTTTCTAAAGGTTGTCTGATTGAAGGTGGTTTTGTAAAACCGATAGCTGTTTCAAAAATACGCAGGGGCACTATTAAAATCATCGTAGGCGAAGGAAAAAAAAGAGAGGTCAGGTTAATTCTTGAAAAAGTTGGCTTGCAAGTACATGAACTCAAGCGCGTGAGAATCGGCCAATTGACTTTAGGTGACACCCCTGAAGGTCAATTCCGTACGATGAGTGCTAGAGAAAAAGAACTAATATTTGAGTAACATGAAGAAAATAAAAATAAAGATTTCAGCTGAGATAGAACTACTTATCCCCGAACTTATTGCTGCTTTTCGCCGTTTTCAAAAGCTTGCGGGACCAGACCATGAGCTACAAACACGCGAATTCCGCACAACGTGCGATAATGTGCAAAAAATTGAAACTGCTTTTGAAACAGCAGGCTTTCATGAAGAATTTTATAGCCGTGAGATCATCGCTGCTTATCTTCTCTATCACTTTCCACTGCACTACGGACAAGGTTTATCACTCCTAGGCGAGCTTCCATTTGTACCAAAACGAGTGCTTGAAGTAGCAAGTGGCCTTGCACCGTTTTCTCTTGCTGCCTTGAAGTATGGTGCTCAAGAAGTATTTGCAATCGATCAAAATGAAGTGATGCTAAAACTTGGCGCAGAACTGATCGGTAGAGCAGGTTATCCAATCACTATGCGTAAATGGTCACATGGGAAAGATCTTTTTCCTGTGTCAGGCACTTTTGATTTGATCATTCTTCCTTACTGCTTAAATGAGCTTTTCCCAGATGATCTCAAAAATTCTGAAGAAAGAAAACTACAATTTATCCATGAGTGCCTTGCAAGGCTTAACCCAACGGGCTTTTTATTGTTAGTTGATCGTACTGATCAGAAATCTAACACCCAGATATTGAAAATCAGAGAGCATTTTGTAGCAAAAGGCATCGCCGTCCAGGCTCCTTGCCTTTGTAAAAGCTTCTGCCCAGCACTTGATTCCAAAAGCCCTTGTTACGCACAAAGAGAGTATGAGAAGCCCTATTTCATAAAAGAGATCCAAAGAGGTGCCAGCATCTTTTTAAACTCCCTGAAGATGAGCTACCTGATCTTGAAAAGTCCACATGCAAAATGGCCTCAAGTTCCAAATGAAGCCTCTCTTTTTCGAGTTGTCAGCCCACCTATTGAACATTATGTAGATAAACGTTATTATCTGTGTGGTGTCAATGGAAAGGGCAAGCTTGAACTGAGCCTGGCTGAAAAAAGCTATGAGCTGCAACGCGGCTCACTCATCCAATTGGAAGGTAGATCCAAGTATAAAATGGTGGCAGCTCCAGGAAAACCTCTTCCAGAAATAGATGAGATCACAGGTGTATGAGCTCTAGGCATGAATCCCAAAATCAAAGCCACGATAAGTTTTCACCATCTTCTGTAAGTACCCCTTCATTAGAAGAGGCCATAGAAATCTTAGATCTTTTTACAGCTCAACATGTCAATGGAGTGGTGCCAACGCTTGAAGGTTTCGAGCTTCAAAATGGCTCTTTTGAAGTGCGCAAACGTTCCACCCTTGAAAAGACTCTTTCCTTACTCGTAGGCATCGTCTCTCAGAAGGTGCGTAAAGAGCAAAGAGGTAAGCTCAAGCCTATCAAGGGAAAGCTTTTACATTCAGTTGATACTATCAAAATTGCTTTAATGAAGCTTAAAAATGGCCATCTATTAGACCATGAATTAAAAGAGCGTATGCTATGCGTTGTGCACCGCTATAATGCTATTGTAGGAGGTGCAAAAAAATCTCCTGCGTCTTTATCTGAAAAGATAAAATACTTCTTTTTCAAGCGTGCGGACTGGGTCATCGATGATGAAATGCTTCAAAGCGAAATTCACATTCCCCAAAATGTCTTTTATCATGCAAGCGCTAACAAAGTGCGCGATAGTAAAACAGGATTGCAGCATAAATTCTCCTATCACATCTCTGATCCAACATCTGAAAAAATAGCCTCTTCTATTTGCATAAGTAACTCTCAAGAAGAGGCTCAAAGACAAGAATTAGAATTATTTTGCTTAAAAGCTCAAGCACTCTTGAGAAAAGAAGTACTCCCCCACACATATGTAGATGGATCATTACATGATGCCATGCAATCGCTTCGCTCATCGCCCATAGAAACAACTCTTTCAGCAAACTCGATTCTCTCCCTAAGACAGACCATTTCACCTTTTCCAGGGGAAGAAGTAGAATTATGTGGGGCTTTCTCCCGCAGCCGCGGTATCAGCATACCCATCAAGGATATGTTCCAAATCTCTTCACAGTCGCTACAAACAGGCTTTCCTCACCCACTTCAATATACTGGCTTTGCGTTCAGTGAAAAATTACTGCCTCGTTATCTTCTTCGCTCCTACCTAGCTCCCGGTGTAGAGCTTATTCTTAAGAAAAAAAGAAAAATTGCTGAAGAGCTTCTACCAACAGGCGCGCTCAATGCCAAAGCAAAAGCGTTATTACATCTACGAAAGAAAATCTGGAAAGCACATCGAGAGGAGTTTGGCAAACTTCAAAAAAAACAGCTGCACACTCTTTTCCAAAGCGCTAAAGAAAAAATAACTCCTATCGATGAGCTATTTGAACTAGTAGAAAAAAATGACTCTCCGACGCTCACTCTTTTTGAAAAATTCAGCCAACTTAATCACGCTGTTGTCGAGCGCTTTATTACCCACCCAATTTACGCGCTTGAGCAATTGTGGGCAGAACCAGATAATCTGAAGACGGAAGGCTGGGAAAAAATATATGCTGCTGAAGTAGAAAAAGTAAAAAATGAACTTTTGTTCCGTCGTGAAAACTGCACAACCCCACAAGAGAAAATAGAGCTGAGCTACAAACTTGCTTTGGGGGGCATAGTTGGAATAAATTCCTGCGCGATCTTACAACTTATTTTTTCTGAAGAGCACCAATCTAAACCATGTACATTAGATGCATTCCAGAAAAAAATGCTCGCCAGCACATTTTATCAAGCTACCACCTTTCACTATGAGCTTGAGCAGCTGGATATAGCTGATAAAGAAATTGAAAAAAAGCTCTACCGATCAATTGTTGCCTCATTCGAGCAAGAAATTGAGCTTTTTTCAAGGCCAGGCTCTCCAAAGACAGTACTTGTTGAAGAGCTTGAAAACTACTACAACCTCCGTCATAACCAGTAAACAGATACTAATACGCGGTAAAATCGGCGTAGGGGTCGTACTTATCCCTACACCTACGCAAAGACCTATCACAGGTCCTGTAGTAGTGAAAGCACCTTTACATTTTGTATCCAGTATTCCAATCGGTAGCTCATACATTTCAACCAGATTTGCACTCAACGTCATTCTAGCGTTGATTCGGCTGTTTTCTATCAGTTGGGAGCTCGTTGCCACTACCGTTCCTATTTGAAATTATTTTTTAGAGCTTCTCTGAAAGAGCCGCTGATAAAAGCAGCTTGGTATAGGCCTGCTGTGGGTTTGAAA
>JAHFTM010000122.1 GCA_023269335.1 Chlamydiia bacterium | reverse complement strand
TATACGTAAGGTCATTTGCATTCAACCTAAAATAAAAGAATTTATTTTAAGTGCCTCATAACCAAGGTGGGCATTAAGCATTACGCAGTCACTCCATCTTTATTTACAATAGTCTCAAAGGCATACCTATTGAGACCAAAACGTGCTTGTCGACAAAGAAAAAATATGTACACTGCAATCAATGTAAAATTTTAATTAGAGAGCTCATCTATGGATTCCATTAATCACGAAATTGAAATCAGCGCATCACCTGAGACTGTTTATAGTGCTATATCTACTCGCCAAGGCATCAAATCTTGGTTTACACCTAAAGTTGAAGGAAGTGGCGCAGTGAATAGCGAATGGAAGCTTTTTTTTAAAGATCAACCAGAATTTCATTGGCGTATTTCAGCCTCGGATACTAATAAACGCATCGTTTGGGACTGTTTAAAAGGTCCGGGCAATTCTGTGGGGACCTCTGTAATTTTTGATATTTTACCAAGAAAAAATGAGAAAACTTTGTTAATTATTTCTCATCTCAATTGGCCTGATAATGACCAAAAACTTCGTAAGTGTAACACACTTTGGGGTATCATTATCCACCATCTAAAAAAATTTGCCGAATCAAATATTTCTAATCCTGCTTATATTTAAGGGTTCTTCATGCCTCAACAAAGCCTTCCAGAGTTTGTTACTGCTTTAGAAAAAGCAGGAATGCTTGTGCGTATCAAAGAGGAAAAACGAGTAGATGAGCTCCCTCAAATCATGGAAGAAAACCCATTAAAAGCTGTCCTTGTTGAAAAAATTACCGACTCTGAATTCCAGTTTCTAGGCAATGCTTACTCAAATCAGGATCAGTATGCCTGGGCAATGAACTGCAAGAAATCAGAAACAGGCCTAAAAATAGTTGACGCAGCAAAAGGGCGCATTAAACCTACTATTGTCAAAACTGCACCTTGTAAAGAAGTTATTCTTTTAGGTGACGACGTAGATCTTACAAAACTACCTTTGTTTTTACACCACGATCGCGATGGCCATGCATATACTGACGACAATTTACTCATCAGTAAAAATCCAGATACAGGGGTTTATGATTGGGGTATCTACCGCAGCATGTTTCGCACAAAGAACGAGAAAACATTTGATATGACCTGTACGTCGCATCGTCAACGTTTACATGCCCAACAAGCTGCTGCAAAAGGTAAAAACCTAGAATTAGCAGTCGTGATTGGTGGCCCGATTGTTGATAAGCTAAGTGCTTTGCAAGGTGCAACAGACGATGTTGATGATTTTGACGTTCTAGGCAGCTTTTATGGCCACTCGGCAAATTTGGTTAAATGTGAAACTATCGATGTGTTGGTGCCCGCAAATGCCGAGATTGTATTGGAATGTGAGCTCATGGATGTCGAAGGATGGATTCATGATGAAGGTCCCTTTGGAGAATTTTCAGGAATGTATGGAGGCGGCCTTAAACACAATATCCGTGCTGTCGTAAAAGCAATGACCTATCGTAAGGGCGGTATCTATCAATACGCAACCATCGGCTGCAGCCATCCTTGGTATACTGACAACATGATTCAATTACCAGCAATTGAAGCTGATCTATTCCGAGCTATCGCTCAAGCTGGAATCGATGTATTAGAAGTGCGCGCTGACTGCGGCGGTTTGTCAAATATGGCGTACGCAAGGATACGTACCGGTGGGGCAGGTGATGCTAAACAAGCTTTGGGAATCATGCTAACCGGCTCTAAACAGGGGCTTCCTAAGCTAGCCTGGGTTTTTGATGAAGATGTTGACATCTGGAATGATAATGCTGTCAAGTGGGCGATGGCATTTCGTTACATGCCGCATCGAGATACGGTGATTATTAACGGCTGCAATACCATGACCGTTGATCCTAAGATTTCTGAATTTGATCCCCCAGGAACTGCCTCAAAAATTGGTTTTGATTGCACAATTCCATTAGGTCCAGGATATAACCGTGCTGACTTTGATCGTAGTGCTGCTGTGGTCCTTGGAGATCCTCCTGCAAATGTAGTGGTCATGAATGAAAAAGAGCTCACAGAGAAGATGAGAGCCTTTATTACGCAAGCGCCTCGTTCATGGAGAGAGATTTTAGTTGAATATCATGGGCAACCCTATCCAGTGATTTATCGTGCATTTGGTAATCTTCGTCACTCACTGGGGCGCCTGAATAAAGAACCCTGGTTTAAATACACATTCTCCAAAACTGATTTTGCACAAGCTTTTGCGCCGATGCCCGCAAGCAATTTTGACCCTCGTCATAAACCATAACCATATGGAGAAGTGTCGCAGGCAAAATCAGCTCTCAATGTATCTCCAGCAAACCATTTTAGCGTGGCTTTAAAAAGAGAGCTGACGAACCAATAGTCCAAATCAAAATTTTTTAAAGGCTTTTGGATGACTTGATGGATTAAACATACTCTCGACTTGCACAAGGGTGGCTTGTGAAAAGTCATCTTTCACAAGGGCTTTTGTCCTTTGGTTTTTCTTCAGTGGATTTGGTGATCTGAAGGCCTCATTGACAAGCTGTAAAATGGCTTCATCTTGGCTGTCCAAAATATCTTGTAGGGCGATAAATAAATGATTATTTTCGCAATACTTCTCACACTCATAAAACTCCATTTTTTCAAGTGACATCGGAATCCATTCTTTAGGAACCAATAAAGATCCTGACTGCCATGCCGGATGAAAACCTGCTACCAGACTAAAAGATAAGATAATATCCGCTTGAGCATATTTGCCAGCTTTCCCTAAATATTCAGGTAAATTTCCATAACAGAATTCAACTCTCACAGCATATTCAGGCAAATGGTAAGAGAAAAGTTCCGCTGCACAATTTGCGTCAGCACGATACTTAATGAGTTCGCTTTCTGGCATACAGGCCACAAGTAGGCTCTCTAACAACTTGAGCTGTGCTGGCCCAGACGTGTTGCGATGCACCTGGATTAGTATTTTCACCTCGTCATCTTTTTCTTTTGAGCTGATCTTATGTGCTTGTTTTATGTAATGACAGAGAATCAAAGCATACGCAAGGTTGGCTTTGGGTTCATTAAAAGAAAGAAGCGATGATTCCTTCAATGCATACGAGTTGTTTTTTGTAATCTCATTCCATTCCGCTCCATCAATAAACGGCCTGTCAAGTACAACACAGAGGTTTGCCCAGACTTGATCTTGGCGTAAATAGTGCCGCGGAATCCGTGCCCCTTCAATATTCAAACCATCTACAAGACATTTCATCTGCTCCAGGGGATAGCTTTGCTCTTGTGAAACTAGTCCTTTCTGGACAGCTACAAAAACGCAAAACACAATACAAAAATTCAGAAATTTTTTCATTCTACTCTCCTTTTTTTTATTCTGCATTTATCATCGCAGTAGGCTATCATTTAGAAAAAGTTAACAAATATAACCTTGGTGTTTAGCATTTATGAACATCTACTTTCTTAAGTATTTCTACGACACTATTCGTCTTCAGAGTGTCTCAAAGGCCGCTATTGAAAATCACGTCTCAAAATCAGCTATCAGTCAAGGCATCTCACAGCTTGAAAAAAGCCTTCAAGCTGAGTTCTTGACACACAGCAGAAATAAAATTAAGATCACAGAACAGGGCCAAATCCTTTTTCACTCTTGCCAAGATCTCTTTAAAAAAATCAGCGAGATAAAACTTTCTTTGCACCCTTCGAAAACTGTTTATCAGGGCAGCTTGGTCATTGCTTGTTCACATAGCATTGGCCTTAATCTTCTACCTATCATCTTACCACTCTTACGAAAAAAGGCACCAAAAGTATCTGTGACAGTCTATTTTGGCCATACAGGTACTGTAAAAGAATGGTTGCAGCAAAACAAAGCTGATGTTGGCTTAGTAATTGATAATGATGATCTTTCATCCTGTATTCTCACACCGCTATACAAAGGCAATTTTGCACTCTTTGAATCTAAAAAAAGAAAAGTTAAAAAACCGATTACTTCTTGTCTTTTTTCACCTGACCGTCACGAGGTATTTATCTTTAAAAAAGCGTTTAAAAAAAAGTATGGCTATGAATTGAACACTGATATGGCCCTCTGTAGCTGGGAGGTGATCTGTCAACTCATTAATGAAAACTACAATGTAGGATTTATTCCAGATTATCTTCTTCTCAATCGAGAAAAAGCGCGCCACATGAAGCGCTCTCAAGTTACTATTCAAGTACCTTACACTATCCATGCAGCATCCCTCGAGCCACTATCCAAAAACGCTTCTCTCTTTGTACAGTTGCTGTCGGATTACTTTGCATCCATCCATAAATCACGTTTACCATCTAAAATGGATGATGAAAATGAACACACATAAACTTTATTTTCAATAACTTGCATTAAAAATAAAAAGCTGAAAAAATCCTGTTCTCTTAAAGCACCCAAAGGAATGCTATCATGAAAAAACAGCTCATCTCAACAGGAACTCCTTGGGAGCCAATCGTAGGCTATTCAAGGGCCGTCCAGATAGGACCATTTGTATATGTCTCCGGAACTACAGCGATGAATGAACAGGGCATGCTTACCGGGATTGGTGACCCTTATGTTCAAACAATCCAGATCCTCAATAATATTACAGCTGCTTTACAAAAAGCTGGAGCGCGGTTGGAAGATGTTGTCAGAACACGTATTTATGTGTGTAATATTGACGATTGGGAGAAAATCGGCAAAGCACACGGAGAGTTTTTTAACACTATTCGCCCTGCTACAAGCATGGTTGAAGTTAAACGGCTTATCTCCAAAGATATCCTGGTAGAAATTGAAGCTGATGCCTACATACAAAATAGCTAATTACTTCTTTGGAAAAACATGCCAAAAGCAATCATCATCAGTGCCACTTCTGGAATTGGATTAGCTTGTGCAAAAGAGCTACTCAATGGTTCTATGAGCGCTATATCTCTTAAATCCATAGATTTTTAGAAAACTTGTAACTGATAAGTTGCCGGGTCACAGTACTTTTATTTGTACTTAAAATCTCTATTTGTTATATTGGTGTTAATTGTAAGTGTTTTATACTTACCTTTAGCTATTTAAGGTTATATGAAAAGCAGACAACAACATAAAAACGGCTTAATGGGTGCAGTACACACGTGCACAAATCTTTGCTCGTTCAGCTTTTCCATCAATCAATCCCCTTTCTTTCGTTCCTGGCAGCGCTGGTGCTGCTAACCAATTCCCCAATTCCCAAAGTACTCTTTTAGTTTTTTAAACAAGTAATTTTCTGCGTTGTACAAGGCTCTCATGCTTTTTCAATGCAGCTATTTTTAACGACCTTTTTTTTAAAGGATTTTTTATGTTTCGCTATTTTTTACAATTTCTGTGTGCAGCACTCAGCCTACTGCCCATTTCAGGACAGGCCAAAGAGTGTGAGAAAAAAATAATCGGCATTATTTTACCAATGCCTCATCAGGCACTTGATGATATTGTCTGCGGCTTTCAAGAAGAGCTCGCTCAACTTCGAAGCAATCAAGACTACGAGATCAAAGTAGTCAATGGTCAAGGCGATATCACACTTCAAATGGCGCTTATCAAAAGCTTAATTGCAAGTAGGTGTGATATCTTTGTTCCCGTTGGCACGCAATGCACACAAATGACCTTGAGCTGCATCAAAAAAGGCTGCATTGTAGCGCTTGCTGCAAACTTGCCAAAAAATGTGCAGAAAGACACTAACTTTCCTCCTGTCACAGGTGTGCTCGATGAGCTTTCAGCAAAAGATGAGCTTCAATTTTTATGTGCACTTTTTCCAAAGTTGAAAAAATTCACCATTGTTCACAGTGGCTCAGAGAAGATCTATGATGAGCTCAAAGAAATTGAAGTCTTTACAAAGGCTTTTGGCATTGAAGTGCAGCTTCTCATGGCACAAACCATGACCGACCTTGCCACCTGTTCTCAAAGCATAGCCAAAGACTCTGAATGCATCTTTGTAATGAAAGATCATCTCATTGTTTCTGGAATCAGCCTCTTAGTCAAGCAAGCAACCTTGTCAAAGATTCCTCTCATCAC
>JAHFTM010000121.1 GCA_023269335.1 Chlamydiia bacterium | reverse complement strand
GAAAGAAAAGGAAAAAATATTTTCCTGTACCGAATGCGGGAAAAAATATGGCTTTGGCGATGATACGTTGAAGCGCCAGCTCAGTAAATTTGCAGCGCTCTGTCGTCAAATTCAAGCATCTGAAGAAATTTTAGGCTCTAGTGCCGTTGCGGTCTCAGTAGGAAAAGAAGAAGTAAAAGTTCCTTTTAAACTTTTACTAACTCGGCTAAAATCCACCTTAGATCTGCAAGTGGGAAAAGAACGTTTTGTAATTACATTTCGTATAGAACCAACAGCACTCTAACCATTTGTAAAGGAACCTTATGACAAGTCACAATGCCAACACTGCCCAAAATCAGTTAGAGAAACTCAAAACGATGACCACGGTAGTTTCAGACACTGGTGACATAGATTCCATACGCGCCTACCTACCCACAGATGCCACTACAAACCCCACCCTGATTTATGCAGCTGCACAAAAGCCTGAATACCGCCATCTGATAGAAAAGGCTATTAAGGATACTGAATCTATGCATGCGGCCTCTAAAAGTGAGCGCCGCGATGCACTTTTAGATCAAATTTTCGTTAATTTTGGCTTAGAGATCCTTAAAATTATCCCAGGTCGCGTGTCGACTGAAGTGGATGCACACCTCTCTTTTGACGCTGAAAAAAGTGTCCAGCGCGCACATTCTCTCATCAAACGTTATGAAACAGCTGGGATACCGCGTGAGCGCATTTTGATCAAACTTGCAGCGACGTGGGAAGGGATACGTGCTTGCGAGGTGCTAGAAATGGAGGGCATCCATTGCAACATGACGCTGATGTTCTCTCTTGCGCAGGCAATAGGCTGTGCTGAGGCGCGTGCAACGTTGATCTCGCCCTTTGTTGGCCGCATCCTAGACTGGTACAAAAAAAATGAAAATGTCGCTTCTTATCCTCAAGATAAAGATCCGGGGGTGCTTTCAGTGCGAAGCATCTATAACTACTTAAAAAAGTTTGACTACAAAACACAAGTGATGGGCGCAAGTTTTCGTAACAAGGGTGAGATTGTAGAGCTTGCAGGCTGCGATCTTTTGACTATCTCGCCTCAGCTGCTTCAGGAGCTACAACAAAGCTGCGAGCCACTATCAAGAAAGCTAACTGTAGAAGAGGCAAAGAAAGAAGAATTTGAGCATCTTCGCCTCACTGAAAGTCAGTTTCGCTATTTCTTTAATGACAACGCTATGGCAGTTGACAAGCTTGCCGAAGGCATCCGTAACTTTGCTAAAGATTTCGTAAAACTTGAACAGTATATCGTCTCTGAATTCAAAATCGACGTTTAAAGTTTACCATTCTTGAAGGCTATGTTTAGGGCGCCTTATTTTTCGTCACGCCAAAATAGTAATGCTCTTCATTAGTATACCCAAACAGCTTGAAGAATTTCCTAAGCCTTACTCAGTTGTAGCTGCGACGACAAAATCAAACTCATAGCCAGCTTTATTAGCTTTACTTCCAAGCCGATGCGCGCTGAAATGCCTATGCCAGTTTGCTTTATAGCTAAGACACCTTTCTGCAGTTGCTGCTTTGTCACTACCCGGCAGATACTTCATCTTGAAGATAAGCTTCTTAGGCAATGTCCTTGCCCCATCTTCTGAAAAGAGACTGTCGGTCACGAAATGAGCCACATGAGCTTTTACATCCTTAAATCGTTCGCTGCTATCATTATAATCTACTTCAACCGTTATGGAAGAAAATAGCACTCCAAAACCATATTTAGAGATATTCTCTATAACCATTGAGTTATCGATATGGCGTTTCACAACAATTCCAAAGTCAATAATCAGCACTTTTTTTTCCAATACTGATTCTACAAAAGGAACAATCGATGCATGGAGGGGAGCAAATTTTTCTTGTACAAGATAGGGCTTAAGCTCTGCAACAAGGTCAAACGCTTTGGTACTGACTTCATAAAGACCCATACCTATATAGGTCCATGGATCTTTTAAATTATTTATAATAAAAGAGTTCAGTTGTGAAAAAAGAGGTTGTATAAACGGTTCAAAAAGAATAGTTTTTGCAGTGTCAAAATGAATTTGTAGTTTTTTGAGATAGCTTTCAAGAGATTTTCTCGTAAGAGTGCCTAATTCAAGCTCACTATATTTTTTGCTGCAAGCAGGTAAAAGCCCATGTAGACCCCAAGCTTCAGCAAAATGGGCAATGTCACTCAGATTACTTTCGTTAATGCATTCGGAAAGAACTTGTTTATTCTGAATGAACGTGGTAACGACCTTATGAAAGTGGCAACTTTTATATCCAGTAAGATCAACTATTCGATCCCTGCTATCATAAAAGCTTGCTTTAACAAAAGCTGAAAAGACATCTGAGCAAGCAGCAAGCTCACTTGCTGAGACAACACAAACCAGAAGTAAGCTTGGTTCTTGGTCAACACCAGTTAGAGTAATTGGAGTAAAGTCCTTTGAAAGAGTTTCAAATTTTCGTTCGGCAATTTGTTCAAGTGTGTGAATGAAAAGAAGTAGTTTCCTATTTTTCTTTGGGCTTGGAGAGAATCTCTCCTCGTACTTAAGAAAGTCGGCAACTGCGCTGTCAAAACTATCCCAGGCATCATTACCTATTGCTTGCTCATGAATGAGAGTCTCTTTTATCTTTTCAAATAACCGTTCAACAAAAACAGCTGTGTAGAGCTTTCGGTTCTTGGTGACTTGTGTAAGAATATCTGTGAGAGTAACTATTGATAAAACTTGCTGTGAATGCACTTCTCGATGTACTAATTGAAGTCCAGGAAGAATAGCTGGCCTGACTATGGCATCTGTTGTAATCATTTTCTCAGCGAGACATTCAATTTCCAGAACTACTTTATACAGATAACCACTGCATTGTGCAATTCCTTGAATATGGGTAATTTTTTTCAAGAGAAGGGTGAAGGACTTTTCAAATTGCCTCCACTCATCATTTGTAATTTCGCGTCTTTGAAAGAAATAATTTGTCATTTTATAAATGAACGCATCCTGCTCTTCTCGTGATAAAAGCTCAAAACTTGCTGAGGCAGCTACTACTACTTGTGAGATTTCAGAGATTGATTTTCGCTCGAACGGAAGCTGAAGCTCTTTAAATATACTGGTTTTCAGACTAGCGATTCCACTACTAGAACTAGACATAATTTTTTAAACCTTATCGTCATTAATCAATTTGTATGGTGTCAAGTTATAGCACCAATTTCTTTTTTGTTCAAAATTAGGTGTATTAGCATATCATTTTCCTTGAATATAAGGCCTCCAATCTCCTAACAAGAAAAGATTCCAAAACCATGGAGGTGTTTATGAGTCCAACTCTTTTTGCATCAAATGTAGTAGCAGACGCAAATTTCGCAATAAATTCCCTAATGCCTAATGGAAAAGACAAGCCTTGCATCCATCATGGCCTCTTCGAATCCTGTTTTGGAACTCGAAGAATTACCTTACGCGCAGGCTTAAATAAAGCGCTGAGCGCTGCAGAAAAGGCTGTGAGGCTGCATAAAGAAGTCCAGATAGCCATTCAAAAAGCTCCCGCTGGCAAAGGAGCAGTATTCACTCCCGCAGTTGATGAGCCTGGCTTTTCTGGAAAGCTTGCTGTCATATCGAGCCTTGGTGTAAAAGCAAACCCAAGCTACGCAAATAAGCCTTCGAAACTTCTTATTTTTTGTGAATTTTTAACACGGGGAACACAATCCCCACAAAGCATCCACAAAACACTGGGAGAGATCATTTACCTTGCCGAACATGACTTTCAAGAAACAGAAAAACTTGTTGCTGGAAAAGATATTCAACGAGTCTGCGTAGCCCTTTCAGCACGTTTTCAAGCAGCGCTGCAAGCGCGCAATGACCGCCTGGAAAAAAAGAGAGCTGAACTACAAGCCAATCCCCTTCAAGATATGCAGATCTGGGTCAGCATAAAAAAACCTATTGAAATTGCCAAGCTACTCATTACCTCAACTGGATTTTTTAACACAGCCATCATCGAACAGGTGAAGAAGTCCTTTCTTACAGGTGGTGTACATGCTGAATATGAACGAAATATCGCTTGCGGACTTGATAATTTGAAAAACGCACAAGAGCTACAACAAAAAATAGCGGCAATCACAAAGCCTAGCGCAGGCTACCATGATTCAAATATCATCATCCGCACAGCACTTGGACTCGATCACAGTGATGTAATTACTGATGCTCACGCCAAAATGATTGCTCTTTCAGGCCTGCTTTCAAATATGCGTCAAGGACCTGTAGGCTCCTGTTTTGCAACCTTCTTTGCGTATGAGCTTCTAGAGATGCGCCCTGATAAATGCCTTGATGACTTTATAGCGCTTTTGAAAAATGATGAGCTCACGCGGATGGTAGAAGGGACTTTAAAAGAATTTGAGTATGTCCTTGATATTAGTGACGATGATATCCATAAAGAATTTACTCTTACTCCTGATTGGAAAATAAAAGGCACGCAAATAAGCATCTGGATGGTGCCAGGCATTCAAGCCAGCTGCAAAATGATGGGGCTAAAAGAGGGGCAAGAAAGCGCTCTGATCAAAACAGTCATCGCAGATATTAAAAAAGAAAAAAGGACAGAAAATCCAACGCTTACAGCGCACATGCTCATTTATGAAATCGCAAGCCGTCTAAAATCTGGACTAAAGGAAACGTTCTTTAACTTGGGCAAATTTGCATTCTCAGCTGAAACAAATAATCCACTGCTCAGAGCCTGGGAAAGCTCTATTGCTGGCATGGCAGAGGCAAAAAAAACAGATCTTGTCCGCTCTAAGATCTTATCTTGTGTCTCTCGAGCTTTAAAGCTGCCCTTAAAGCCAACCACCTTCGCTGATTCAGTCTTAGAACAACAAATTCAAACTACATTCCAACAAGTCTTAAATGGAGAGCTCTCCTTACGTTTTGACCCCAGTATTTCACTTGGCAGCCTATCTCCATCAGCTGATGGAAGATCAACTGATGGCGCTTTTGTTCTTTACGATGGCGGGAAAACTTCCTCGTCAAGAACAAGGATAGACACACCCGATAAGTTTGTTACCTTTGTAGAACACGCTATTCCGCTTACTGAGAAAGCACTCACTGTTAATCTTGGCGATGCTCAGGAAAGAGAAAAACTTGTAGCTATCTTGCAAAGGGTATCTACTTTCTTGCAAAAAGAAAAAGAGACCTTTTTAAACGTAGCTTTGTTGAACTACGATGTGGAAAACAGAAAAATAAAAAATCCACTTCAAGCTTGGAAAAATCTGGAACACACACCATGGACTGATTGCACAGGAGATGACAATCGCGAAGTCATGGATGTTTATCTTGAACGACCAATAAACAGCAAGCCTGTAAGCTATACTCCAAAAAATGCTCAAGATCTTTTACGGTTTGTCCTAAAATTTGGAAAAGAGGAGCAAGCTTCTTCTCATTTCCTTGACGATGAGTATCCACAAACACTCTACCCATGTGACACTCCCACCCATGCTTTTTCTCTTATTCCAGAACATCCAACAGTGGTCAAAGCCATCAGATCCGATAAATCGGTTGATATATGGATCTCAGAAAATGTAGTGAACCCTGCTTTGGCAATATCCCAAGAGACAATTACTGAGCAAGCCCGTACACTGATCATCGACTATATGGCTACCAACATTCTTTCGCATGAGCATGTAAAAGATTTTAAAGTGCTGATGTCTGCTCTCGACAAGGAATTGAGTTTGCGCGCTTTTCGCTTAAAAGCACTCGATGCACTAAGAAAAGTTACTCAAATTAGACCAAGCATGCTTTCTCAGCGAGCAGAGATGCTTGACAGCTACATTTTGCAGCTTTGCATTGATTTACAAGAAGCAGTTCCTCAGATGAAAGCGTGGGTGAGTTCTATTGTGCATTTTGCTGACTCTAACTGGAATGATGGCGTGAAGGACATTCACTTTTGCCTCTTTTTAAGTCCAGCAACAGAAACTATGCAATTTGGCTCGATTTGCGATGATGGAACAGGCCTGAAAATACTTCCACAAGGCCACTGGATAAGAAATCAGCAGTGGAATTTTTATCGCCTAGGA
>JAHFTM010000120.1 GCA_023269335.1 Chlamydiia bacterium | reverse complement strand
CTCCAAAAAAAAGCCAGCATTTACCAGAAGGGGCGCCACGCGAAATTCTCTCTTGCATGAACGATCGAAAAGGAGCAACACCAGTTCCAGGACCTATCATGATAATTGGAGTGGCATCATTTTGCGGCAGGCGAAAGTCGCGTGTGGGCTGCAAGTAAAGCGGAACAGACGCCTCATTTTCATTTGCTAAATCACAAAGAAAATGAGAGCAGATGCCCCGTCGCTCTTTACTATCGATTTGATAGCGCACCCGAGCTACCGTCAGATGCACTTGATGGCCAACACAACTTTTTGCGGAGGCGATAGAGTACAAGCGGGGAAGAAGGGGCGCAAGCAGCTTACAAAAAAGAGTTGGTTCAAATTGTACTTGCTGTTCAGCTATGAGCTCTTCAACATCTACTTGCGTTAAGTACTTCTTCAAGGCCTCTTCATTTTCTTTCTCTAATAGTTTTTCGAGGGCACCTTTTTTCAACAAAGCAATTTCTTGAAAAAGCTTTCTCGTTGGATGAGCAAGGTTTGCTTTTCGTCGAAGATAGTCACGAAAAGTATATTTTTGTCCTTTGCCATCATCAACTATTTCATCACCGGTAGCAGCAAGCTCTTTGATGATCTTCTCCACTTTTTTAGGGTCATTTTCTGGAATGATGCCAACGCTATCCCCAGGGGCATATTCTATATCAGAATCCTGAAGATCTAAAATAAAATGCCAAGTCTCACGTGAACAGCCCGCATTATTAAGTCGAGAACGACTGATTATCTTTGAGAGAAACGGGTTGTGGCGATCATACGCAGGCATAGGTGCTCTCATACAAATTAAGTGTCTTGAAAAAATGTCGCTGCATTTTTTGCATCGTATGCTTTTTTCAAAGTATCCATTTTTTTACCTGAAATGCCACCAAGAAAATCGATGGATTGCATCAAGCGCACTCGCGTTCTATCCTTACCCAAAAGATCAACCGAATCAAAAAGAGGCAAGCCATGGCGCTTGCCTTGAATAGCGGCAAATAAAAGTGGCATCACCTGTTTTTTATGATGGACTTTCAATGCTTCGGCAACAGCACGTGAAGCATCATTAGCACCTTTACTTCCCCAATCTTCTTTAGCATCCATCTCCCAAATCATCGCCTGGTAAATGTAGGCGCATTGCTGGTTAGTGAGGCCCTCTACTGTAAAAAGGTCTTGGTTGTAGCGAAGATGGTTGATGAATAAGAAGTCAGCCAGCTCAATGAAATCACCAAAAGTTTTCATGCGTGAATGACAAAGCGGCATCAACTTATGCATGAATGCTTCGTTAAACTGCCACTCTTTCAACCTTTCCCAGAGGTTCTCTTGCGTCGTGTTGGTGATGAGATAATGCTGGTTCAACCAGTCTAGTTTTTGAATATCAAAAACAGCACCTGAAACGCCAATCCTCTTCACATCAAACTCTTTCACAATATCTGCTACAGGATAGATCTCACGACCATCTTGCATGCTGTAGCCCATAAGCGTTAAAAAGTTCATGAATGCTTCTGGCAAATAGCCACTGTCACGGTAGTAAAAAATTGAAGTGGGATTTCGCCTTTTAGAGAGCTTCTTGCCATCTTTTCCAAGCAGCAACGGCATATGCATAAACGTGGGTGGCTGCCATCCAAAAGCTTCATATAAGTAGACATGCTTTGGTGTCGAGCTGATCCACTCATCGCCACGAATGACATGCGTGATTTTCATCAAGTAATCATCCACTACGTTGGCCAGATGATAGGTGGGAAAACCATCTGATTTTAAAAGTACCTGGTCATCAATGTCTGCCCAAGGAACCACGATTTTACCTTTGATGGCATCTTCAAAAACACAATCACCAGAAATCGGAATTTTTAAGCGGATGACAAAAGACAGGCCCGCAGCTTCACGTTCTTTTACCTCTTCTGCTGATAAATATCTGTCACGTCTGTCATAGCCCTGTTTCAGCCCCTGTTTGGCTGCCACTTCGCGCATCTCAGCAAGCTCTTCTGCAGTGGCAAAACATTTATAGGCTTTACCAGCATTTAAAAGGTCATAGCAGTATTTACGATAAATTTCAGTTCTTTCTGACTGGCGGTAAGGGCCGTAAGGACCGCCAACATCTGGGCCTTCATCCCAAGTGATACCCGCCCAATGAAGCGCCTTGTAGATATTCTCTTCATATTCTGGACGACTTCTTGTACGGTCAGTATCTTCAATACGTAAAATGAATGTGCCGCCATAGTGCTTGGCAAAAATCACATTAAAAAGCGCCATGTAGGCCGAACCTACATGCGGATCACCAGTGGGAGAGGGAGCTAAGCGTACACGAACTGTCATACTACAAAACCTTTGCTATTATGAAGAAGAAATTATATCACAATTAGGTATAAAATTCAAGGAGTATTGAATACTCAGCTATTGCCGGCAGGATAGGCAGAATATACTCGTGATATTTGAATTTTGTGCTTTACTAGTAATGAATTTTATCTTGTTTCATCAGCCACTCATCAAAGACAAGCTGAGCTTCGCTGCGCAGAAGTTCTTCCATAGGAAGCTCTCTTTCAAAAATAGGCTTACTCACTTCCTTGTAAATCCAAGAATCATCAAATTTGATCTTCGCCGCATCATCACGATTGGCAGCATAATAGATCTTATCAATGCGTGCCCAATAAAGTGCGGCAAGACACATGGGACAGGGCTCACAACTAGAATAAATAACAGCACCTTTTAACGAAAAAGAATTAATTTGCTGACACGCTGCTCGAATGGCAACAATTTCTGCGTGTGCTGTCGGGTCGTTACAAGAAGTGACTTGGTTTTCACCTCTTCCAATCACCTGCTCATTTTTTACAATTATTGCACCAAAAGGGCCACCACAGCCCTTTTTCATTCCATTTTCAGAAAGAGCAATTGCTTCTCTCATGTACTCAATTGATGTCATCAGGCTGCCTTTTTCTCTATTTCTTTTTTATTCCCAGCTTCTACTTTTGTCTCTTTGGCAGCTTCTTGACCAATAAGTACAACAAGATCTCTCATCACATTGAGCGTTTCATTTAATTGAAAATCAGGAAATCTTTCATATTTACCAAGCTCATCAAATTCAAGCTCATTATTTTTGGCGTCGACTAAAAAGCCCTGGACTGTTTTATCTTCTTCTTGACGCACTTTCGAGTTTACCTTCAATTCAGGAATAAGTTTTCGATACTTCGTCTCTCGCAGCTGTCTCTCTTTTTGATACAGCGCACGAATTTTCTCACGCTGATAAAGCGGTACATCGGATAAGCTATCCTCAAAACCTGGCTCAATGGAGTCATTTTCTAGTGCATACTTGGCATATTTTTCACCAATGTCAAGAAATGAAAGTCCACCAGGAACTTCTATATCTGACTGCACACCTGCAAGCTGAGGTGTGTTTCCAGAAACTGTATAATAACAGCCTCGTGTCACTTTATACTCACCTTTGGGGTCGATACTATTGGGGTTTGTCGCAGTCAGTGTAAACGTTTGAAACGTGCCTTTGCCGAATGAATGATCATCTCCCACAATAAGCGCTCTGCCATAATCTTGCAGTGTCTGAGCAACGATTTCAGCAGCAGATGCACTGCCCCGATTGATTAAAACAATCAAAGGACCATCCCACATAGGCTCAGAGTCAAGATCACGCAAGTGATGCACCATTGCGTTTTCATCTTTAATCGAGACAACGATACCCTTTTTAATGAAAAGACCTGTTACCGATACTGCTTGAGACAAAATGCCACCACCATTAAAGCGTAAATCTAACACCACGCCTTTGATTTTATAGTTCTTTTTCATCTCGTTAAAAGCCTTGAGCATATCTTCAGCAGAAGATGTATCAGCATCTTGGTAAAATGAATGCAAGTGAATATGAGCCAGAGCACCATCAGCAAAAGGCACAGGCATACTTTCAAGCCTTGTCTCCTTCAACACTACTTCTCCACGCGACACCACAATATCTTTCAGCTCTTGCTGCTTTTCTTCACTTACACCTACTTCACGCACCACCCTTAAAGTAACCGGAGTGCCTTCCTGGCCACGTATACGATCTACTACTTCGATAATATCAAGACCAATCACCGGTTCACCATTAATAGCGATGATTTTATCTTTTGCCTTTAATTCTTTCACTGCATCTGCAGGACCGCCTTCGACGATTTTGATAATTGTAAAACCATCCACATCATCGCGTAATTGCACACCAATGCCTAACAGCCGTTGCTGCACAGAAATTAAAAACTGATTTGCTTCTTGCGGCGTAAAATAGTTGGTATGAGCATCCAGCGATGCCGTCATAGCTTTTAAAATATAGGTACAGAGGACTTCCTGGTCATATTTTTTATCTTTACTGCAAAATTCATCTTCAACCTTTTGGCGTCTTTTCTTTAAACGTTGTAAAGCAAGCTCTTTGGCATCCTTGCCAAGCTTGGCGGCAACTTCAAGCTGTAAAGCTCTGAGACGCGAGAGCCTCTCGTAAAGCTCTTTGTCTGTCTTACACCAGGTAAGGTCTTTAAATTCTTTCGCCGTCACATGAGCTGGTAGCACTGCTGTATCCAAGCTTTCTTCTATCTTATTGCGTCTTTTTATAGCCACCTTCATCGTCTCGTAGATAGACTGGAAGGCAGGAAAATGACCATTTTCAAAGTCTTTGATAATCTTCTCGATCTCAGCATCGTCTGGCTCAAGCCACTTTTCCACTTCATCTTGTAAAAAATAAGTCTTCATTGGATCCAGCGCGTCGATAAAGTTCTCTAAAGCCCTTTTCGCAATAATTGGGGTTAGCCTTTTATACGTCACATGCGCTTTCATTATCTCCTGCATTCTCTCCTTCACATCCTGCTCATTAATTTCTGCGGGCTTGGCTTCAAGCTTCGCCTCAGCAAGACAAGAGATTGCAATACAGGCGAATAATAAGATCAATTTGGCATATAACGCGTCTTTCATCAGTCACTCCAGGTTTTAGCTCAGAATAAGGATCTATCGAAAAAAAAGCTTGATATAAATTCTTTTTACTATATAATAAATGATTAAAATTTGCGGAAGTTCTTTTTCAAGTCAGCTTACCTGAAGTTTACTTGAAGTGAGCCCTTACGCAACAAGAACCTGAATGTGTACACAATATAAAAATAAAAAAGAAAGGAAATGTCTATGAACGGGCAAAAAGAAAAAACAGCTGATGCTGCAAAAGATATTCAAGTTGCAGTATTGGGTAACAAAAAAATCGTTTCGATCACTGAAGCGGCAAAAATTAACAATGTAACTCGTCAAGCTATTTACGTGGCGATTAAGCTTAACAAGCTGAAAGCTAAGAAAGAGACGAGTCGTTGGATGATTGATCTTGATGATCTAATGGATTACCGTAAGCAGAAGTACTCTCGCACGAAGTCTACGTACGAAGGTGAGTTGTTGTTTGATAATTCCAAAGGTTATTTCTCGATCAACCAGGTAGCAAAAATGCTCGGTGTTCCTGCGCAAAAGCTGTACTATGCGACAAGAGCTGGATACTTGAAGGCATCGCGCAAAGGCGCAGCTTGGGTTATTCACGCTGAAGAAGTGAAGTCTTATCAAGATAGCTACCTTGCAAAAAGGAGCCAGAAAAAGCAAGAACGTGTGCAAGCTGGCTAGTCTTTAGCTGCTTCATCGTTAGTATGTCCGATGTCGCACCCCATCAATTACGATGGGGTCGCTCATTATTTCTTTTTCAACACCACCACAGTTTCTACATGAGCTGTTTGCGGAAACATATCGTAGGCAGTTCCCGATTCACAAACATACGTTTCACGACATAAAAGTGCCACATCACGCGCTAGTGTAGATGGACTGCAAGAAACATAAACCAGCTGCTTTGGTTTAAAACTAAGGATATATTGCACCATTTCTAAGGAAAGCCCTTCACGAGGTGGATTGACTATCCATACAGCAAATTTCTTGATCAATTCCTTTTGAACTAAAACATCTTCTACAAGGCCTGCCATAAATGTGCTCTTGAGCAGCTGATTTTTCTCAGCGCTCATTTTAGCCAGACGAATGGCCTCTTCATTGCTTTCAATGCCTAGCACTTCATGGTTTGCCTGCGCAAGTAAAAGTGA
>JAHFTM010000119.1 GCA_023269335.1 Chlamydiia bacterium | reverse complement strand
TGATGCGTATTTGTTCGTTTTTATGTCTGGTTCTTATAGTGGCGAACTTTCAGATTTCATCGGAAGAACTAGTGCCTCTTATGAACTCTGACTTCTCGAAAGGTGCATTTTATAAGGGGTATAAAAAAGGAAATAGAGGGCCTAGAGGTCATAAAGGAAAAAGAGGACATAAAGGAAAGATGGGTGCCACTGGCGCGACGGGTGCTTCTGGACAAGCGGGTCTTGGAAGCGGCGAAATTGTTTATTTTAGCATGTCAGTTTCATCAGCTCCAACAACTAGTTTTGCCTTTTATCCTTCTGGCACAGGTGCTCTGCCCGTTGCGTTTAATGCCTCTTCTAGTAATCAGTCCCCGGCTAACTATGCCTCGTCTTTCTTAGTTCCATCTGATGGAACAATCTCGAATCTTATAGTACGAGTTGACCTTACTTCTAACACAGATTCTACTATTCTTCCGAACTTCACTTTTACAGTGTATAGCTCTCCTTCAACGATTGGCACGTCTGCTCCCTTAGGAAGTTGGACAGCTACAGCGCTTGCTCAAAGCACGGGCGCACTAGCAATAAATGCGCACGCGTCACGAACTGCATCATTCCAAAACATTGCAAGTACAGTTCCTGTGACTGCAGGGAGCAGGTTAATCGTTGTGATAAGTACTAGCGGCTATAATGCCTTTGAAATCCAGCCGGCAACTTTTTCGACATCGTTTAAATATACACCAAACTGATACAACGATTTGTTATATCACCTCTAATTACGCTACTGGCCAAGTACATAAATAGGTGCACATACCACTTCTCCTAAAGAAGTAGGATAACAGATATGCCTCAGATTTAACTTTGTGTTTGGTGGGAGTGGAGGGCAGTCAAAAGATGGTTCAATAACAGGTTGTGGTGCATGCCAGAGTCGGCTTACTGCAGTAACTGCTAGAGCTATCACGGCCAATCCAGCAACCAAGGTGCAAACGCGAGGCCTTGTACAGCTTTTTGCTAGCCACGAGCATGTTCGAGAACAGATATTACCACCTTCTTGCCTGCTAAGCTGTCTTTCTTGGACTGGAGTCTCCGTTGTTGCGCAGCATGTAATTTTCATTAGTTTTCCACCTTATTTTTACTTTTTGGGCGATTAGTATAATGTAGTTCTTTTTAACTTGCAGTAAGTTTATATTCCGGTAAATGGTTGAAGAAAACCATGATTTACCCTATTCTGGTACCTTATAGTTGAATTTTAACGAGAGCTTATGCAAACAGCCATCTTAGATACACAAACGAAAAAGCGTCAAAAGCTTATCGCTCTTGTCGATAGTGCAGTGGCAGCTGTCGGGCAGTTAAAAAGTGAAGTAAACCTACTCTTCATCGAGCAAGTGGCAGCGCTTTTAGCAGATACATTTCGAAGAGGCAACAAAGTACTCATTGCAGGCAACGGTGGCAGCCTTTGTGACGCGTCGCATTTTGCTGAAGAGCTGACTGGTATTTTTTATCGAAAAAGAAAAGCCCTTCCTGCCATCGTTTTATCCGAGCCTGGCCATTTGACTTGTACAGCCAACGACCTTGGTTACGAGTGGGTTTTTCATCGTGGGGTGGAGGCGTATGGTAAGAAGGATGATCTGTTTATCGGTCTTTCTACAAGTGGCAATTCCCTCAGCATTATTCGTGCATTTGAAAAGGCAAAAGAGCTGGATATGAAAACCGTAGCTTTTCTTGGCAAAGATGGAGGCAAGATGCGCGGTATGGCTAATTTTGAAATGATCATTTCAGGATTCCCTAAGTCTGATCGTGACCAAGAGGCGCACATGAGTGCCATGCACATGATCATTGAACTTATGGAAGATCAGCTTTTCGGTGATCAGCTTTTTGGTGAAAAAAATAATGCGCCTCTTTTTTGAGATCATTTCCGGAAAAAAAAAAGGTCCTCTTTTTTCTTGTATTCGCGCTGTTCTTTTTCTTTTCAGCCTTCTCTTTTCATTTTTCGTTTTCGTACGTAAAAAGCTGTACTCCTTTGGTCTGAGAAAAAGCTATCGTCCGGATGTCGTCACAATCAGTGTTGGTAATATCACGACTGGCGGCACCGGAAAAACGCCTTTTACCATTTTTCTTGCTGAAAAGTTAAGTCAAAAAGTTCAAATGGCGGTACTTATTCGTGGCTACAAAAGCCGCGCAGAGCATTCTATAGAGCCGATAATTCTCGCTTCACAGCAAAAATGCGATGTGAAGGAAGTAGGTGATGAGGCATGCCTTATTTGCCGCAAATCTACACACATCAACATCTATGTAAATAAAAACCGTGCAAGATCTGCACAAATGGCAGAGCGCCAAGGTGCCGAGTGCCTACTTTTAGATGATGGTATGCAGCATCTTGCAATCCAGCGTGATTTTGAGATTGTTGTTGTTGATGCCAAAAATCCTTTCGGATATGGCTATTTGCTTCCAAGAGGTCTTCTCAGAGAGCCTCTCTCTGCTTTACAGCGCGCTGATTTGATTGTTTTAAATCGGGTGGAACAGCTGCAGGACACTTCTAAAATAGAAAATACTATTCGAAGCTCTTCAAAAGCCCCGATAATCAAGGCTTCACTTGCTTTTGAGGGAATTTTTGATGGTCATGGGAAAAAGCAGGCCTTTTCGAATGCAAAGGTCGCACTCTTTTGCGGCATAGGCAATCCCGCGGCTTTTCAAGAGCTTGTACGCAATCATGGATTTGAGGTGGTAGAAGCACTTTATTTACAAGATCATGAACCTGTGGATGCCAAAAGGCTTATAGACTTTTCTCAGCGCATGAGACAGTGTGGAGCACAAGCGCTTCTGTGTACAGAAAAAGACATCGTCAAAGTGTCACTTCAGGATCAGGATATAGAGAAGCTGAGTCTTCCTCTTTACTTTGTTGGAGTACAACTAAAAATAGTTGAAGGGGAAGAGCTATTTGAAAAATTTACAGCGGAAATTTTACTTTCAGTACTATATTAAAGAGGGCTTTTAAGGAAATGAGCATCTGTGTTCATTGTGTGAATGGTATTCCGCACCTCCTCTTTTTTGCATCGCAGCAAAGCATTCACCTGCCACCCTGCGATCGGACAACTGCCACTTATGATCTTTCAAAGCAGAACTATTTTCTTGATCCGTTGACAAAACTACCTCTTTACAAAGTATCTGGGAATCATGCGATTTTGAGCCAAAATCCAAATGAGCAATTAGGGATTAGAGATATTCTTCTCTATTTTCTTGTAGAAATTCCTTATACAGATAGAAGAGATCCTGAAAAAGAAATAAAAATTATTCAAAACCATCCCTTTTTTGCATCTATTTTACAAAATTCGCAGCACAGAGGAACTGTTTTAGGCCTCTATGAAATCGTTGAGCAAATGGCAGGTCGACTTGTCTATGGGCAGGGAAAACCAATCCAGTCACTTACAGATTGTTTGATACGAGGCAATAAATTTGTGTGTACATGTGTGACAGCCTTGACAGCCGCCTGTTTAGCTGCTTGGAACAGGCCCTTACGCATTGGTGTAGGCTATGGGAGAAATATACAATTTACGCATGAAGGGCAGTGCTATAACTACTTCATGGATAGCGACCCTGGATTTGGTACAGGGCAGCATTGCTGGATAGAAATTTTCTTAGATGATAAGTGGATTTTATTTGATCCTACAATCTACTTAAATAAGTTGAACAGTAAGCCACATGCTTCGCTTCTGGAAAAGTATCGAAAAGTGACCATCCAGCAAGATATCTCTCCCTGTTTGTATCAGTTTGTCGTGGCCGATTACATGAAGCCTCCTTATCACTGCAACTTTACAAAGTCTCTTTTTATATTTTCAGGAAGCATGACAAATACGTTGAGTCTCATGCATCTTTTATCAGAAACACAAGATGTGCTTCATGTGCATCATTTTCAATCTCAATCCCATACGCTTGAGACAACGGCACAGAAAGTCATACGCTACTTTCAAAAATCTGCCCGTCCATTTATCTACACAGAATCAGCTGAAGAGTTCGAAACAAGCGAAGAGAGTCTGATTCCACTAGCAAAAGCCGCTTATAAAGTAGCTCAATCGGATATGCGTGGTACACCTTTTCAGCGCATCCTTGGCACTCAAGAAAATCAAAATGAGGAGGCAGTGAAAGCTGCTGAAAATCACTTTAGACAGCTTGCACACACGCTACAACCAATTCCTTTTTGTCAGCTAAACTATTATGGAAATTGGCTCCAGAACAATCTGGCAGATCTAAGCGAGGTAAAAAAGTTGTTGCCGCAAGAATTACAGCAGCTGTTTTGAACGAGGGATCGTATGTGGGTAAACAATGTTCGACTACGATCGATTCATTCCGCTGTTGGTCAAAAATAGGCATACAACACATCACCTGTTTTCAAATAATATTCGTTTAAACATCGACTGTCTGGCTGGAGTATCTTACCAAAAATAGAAAGAATCTGTTTTTCTGGTCTGGGACCTCCTTCGCAATCAAATATTTTTTTCTTTAATGCAAAGATAGTCTGCGTAGCATCCATTTTTAGAGAGAGAAATAGCCCATTGCGCATTTTTATGTGCACTGTAAGGTCAATATTTCTCTCTAAGTAGGCAAGATGTAATTGTTTTACACATTCTTTTGCGTCTCCACCCCTTGAAGGGCATTTCTCAAGAAAGCGCGATTCTGTTAGAAAAAGTTTTTTAGTTTTAGCGTAGCCAAGGAGAGCTGATGAAGAACTAGAGAAAAAATAAGATACTACTTTTGCAAATAGGGCAGTGATCGCTTTACTACAACAAGTTGAAGAGGAGCTTGCTGAAGCTGTCTTTTCAATCTTAAATTCATGTAAGGCTTGTGCGACTATATTTTCTTGTTTCGTTTCTGATTCTACAGGCTGTGAGGCATCTTTTTTGATAATTCTGGCACCAAATTTGGCGTCAACTTGGCAATTCATTAGTTCAAGATCCTGCCGGATTTCATCTTCGAAAGCTTTTGGAGACTGGCTGACATCAAATGCCCAAGGTTTGCCATTCAATCTGAAAGGAAGGCGAGAATCAGGACGACGCTCTGAGTTGTCTGCAACTTGTGCTACTACTTGAATATTGTAGTGATCAAGGAGGTAGGCTTTTGGTCCAATGAGGTGGCTACGTAGTTCTGGATTGCTTGAAAGATCTATGTTGCAAAGTGATAAAGCTGTCACTGTTTCATGTGCCTCTTGCAACAGGCAGCGTTGAGCAAGCTCGGCAATTTTTTTAACGAACGGTTGTTCATCGTTGAGATATGTGGCGCAGAGTGCCTTCATTTTTTTAGGTAATTTTTCAATGGCTTGTGAAATGTTATCCATGAATGTAGGATACATCTTCCAAGCGTGGCCTGAAAGGAGTTTTAAGTCGCGATCCATCTGGGTTGGTTGAAACCGCTGTGACGTATCTCTTTGTGGTGCTGAAGCAGCTGAGCTATCATTTACTGGCCCTCGTATGGATACCACTACATCGCGGCTTGCAAGATCGCGCCTTATTTGTGCAGCTCTCATCTTGCGAAAAGTGTCCGAGGCTACTTTTTTAGTTGGCATCAGGGTTGATTGAAAAATGATTGCTCCTGCCACTTTTACGAGAAAAGGGGCCTCATTTTTCGAAGATGCTCGTGATGAAGCGCTCAAAAACCTTCCGTCAAATTGAAAAGCTGCAAGAATAGCTTTTGCTTGTTCAAGCGTTACGAGGTGAGGAAGAGCCTCATCTATGCTACTTTTGAGGGATTTTTCGTCAGGTAGTGCTTCCTTTAATGGATTAAGAAAATTGAGCGTAGACATAAAATCTTCATAAAATAAAGGTGTCAGATCAGTCTCTTCAATTGCTTCAGAAAGCGTTTTTCCTTCACATAAAAATCGAAATACTGCTTTGAAAGCAGAGCAAGAAATTTCACGCATCTGTATAATGCCGCTCCTGCTCTCGCTAAAACTGGTCTGTAAAGCGCCTTTGAAAAAATTACTCCCGTTGATAAGACTAGCGCGATTAAAATTTGCCTGTAAACCGTCTTTAAATATAATACACACTTCTTGGAAAGTAGATGACTCAGGTGGGGATGCATTCTCAAGAGAAATTGGACTACTGGATAGTATATAGGCAGTCATAAA
>JAHFTM010000118.1 GCA_023269335.1 Chlamydiia bacterium | reverse complement strand
AGCCTCTTAACGTAATAGCACAGATAGCATTTAACTCTCTTCCGATAATTCTGGCATGGCAGCTACTACCTTCTCTTGTTACTGTGCCAGCCTTGATAACATTCACTGGCTTCCAGATAATGGATCGGGATATATTTAGCCAAGAGACCTACCGTAATGTATATAACGGAACAGCTTTTGATTGCCTAATTCATGCCGCAAGCAATCTCGCTTTATTTGCTACATCCGGTAATGTAGGCCATTTTATACGTGTATGTATCAATACTACTCTTGCATACGGCTGTTTCTATAGAGCACAGCAAACTTAGTTTAATTAAACGGCTATGAAGTACTCTTAGCCCTATTTACATAAGGAAAAATATATGACTTCATTAGTAACTGAGGCCTATCAAAGTGCCTATAGCGCATGTCAAACAGGCTGTCAAAATGTGTATACATCCATTGTCAAACCTACTGACAATACAGTGCGTACTATTGCTACAGCAGTTGTAGATACTGGGCTTTGGATTGGAGAAGAGTTTAAAAAAATTACAGAAGAACATCTCCCTAAGCCAGTAGCTATTATCGTTCAAAAACTTTTTAGCTCGATTCCAGTTGCAACTCTTTATTTCTTCTTACCATTACCACTACCAACAAGGCTTGCTATCTGGGCAGGTTATGAAATTTTTCGCTTGAGAAATCAAGTAGCTGACGAAGCGCTGGGCCTAGCTATGGCAGCTGAGTCAATAAGAGCTCTTAGTTGGTTTATTGGCGGAAGAGAAGTGATTGATATTGCAGCTTGCGCTGTTACTGCTTTAGCATCACCTTATTACCTCCACAGATCAACAACCTAACAGTATCTTTTAGGCATCGACTGATTGTAAGTCGATGCCTTTTTTGTCTATTGCTTCATCATCTTCTCATAGCTTGATCTATCCATCAAGCCGTCAAGCTCTGTAGTATCAAGCGGGCGCAACTTGAAAAGCCAACCCTCTTCTTCTGGAGAGTGGTTCATTTTTTCTATCTCTGTCTCAAGACTGCTATTTGTGGCAATGACCTCACCTGAAATAGGTGTTACAATATCGATCGCAGCTTTCGTCGATTCAAGCACTGCTGCCACATCACCTGTTCGTAATTTTTTTCCTACTGGAGGAAGCTCTACATGTACCGTTTCTCCAATTTCCTGAACTGCAAACTTGGTAATGCCAACTGTTGCTATATCACTTGCACACTCTATCCATTCATGCGATTCTGTAAATTTTTTCATAGCACACTCTTTGTTATGTAAATGTAACTGTAGACCAGAGATAGGGATATTGATCTATTTGGCAATAGCTTGATGAAAGCACAAAGTGCTGCGCTTTTTCATTTGTACGATTGATTCTATAGGTAAAACCAATTGAAGACCCCTTTTCAGGTTGAAAGCCTACCAAACATTTTTCTGGAATGAAGATCTCAGCGGTATAGCTTTTTTTCTTACGCACTATTTTTACCTCTAACTCATCACTTGAACAGTGTGGATGGATATCTTCTGTACGAAAACGGGTAATTTCACGCGCCATCACTCCTTCTATCCGTTCAGGAAGAAAGTAAAAATGGTGGCAGAAGCGATGCGTCGTTCTGGCTTGCTTTAAGTTCTTGGTATCGATGAAAAATTCAATCGCGTCCCCTTTATGGACATCTGGAAATGCGACCTCTGGGTTTGGCTGTTCTACATCGACAAAAAAATAGAGCCCTCCCCCTTTACTTTTTTCCTCCCCTGATTGAGACCAGGCCATGGAAACTGTAGCAAAAGGATCTGGTTCATTTTGCAGCAGTTTGCAAAATTGAGGCAGCTCTTTCTGAGAATTCCATTTTCCATCCCATTTATAGCAATCTGCCTCAAGTAAAAAAAAGTACTCCGGCGGGACAAAGGCATTAAAATCACTATTTTGTAACACCATCACCTTCCAGCTCAAGGGCTCCTTTTTCTTGCATCTGGACAAGCAATACTTTAGCAAGCTCTTGCTCCAGACCTCTTCCTAGAAGCTCTCTTGCTTCCATTACTTTTTCACGTACATCCTCTTCACATGGCAAAACACCCTTGTTATACACCTTGAAGAAAGTAATTCCTGCATTTCCCCTATAACACAGCGATGAAAAAGTATCCGGCTTCAATGAAAAGGCCTCATTCACGTCAACTGCTGAAACATCAGCATTACGCACAGCTTTTTCATTAAGCTCTATAAGCTTCCACTGCTCTACAAATGCATTTTCCGGTCCCATTTTCGGATCCCTTACTAATTGTGCAGCAAGCCCTGGCTGTTCTTTCATTTTCTTCCAGCTCTCTTTCATGTAGGGAAGAAGCCTTACTGCAACGCGTGCTTTGGGTTTATCTTTCCAGTCACAAAATAATGGAAACGCTTTTTCTTCTTTGGCACATTCTTCATCAAGTCTACGAATAAGCTCTTCAAAATGGATCTGACCCATTTGCTCTTTCACTTCTGCAAAAGCCTTCCATTCACCATTATCTCGTACAAACTGCGCTGACTTTTGTGTACGTACTCTTAAGTAAGTAGCTTCAAGCGCTTTATTTAACAACATATCCAATGTGCCGTCGTTGACTGCCTCTTTGAAAGTCAGGATCTCTTCTTTTTCAGGCTTTTCAACCACTTCGATACGGTAGTAGTGAATCTTATCTTGTGAGTAGGCAGCAAGTTTTTCTGAAAGCTCTTGTAGAGGGGCTTTATCTAAAACAGCCATAAGTTGTGCACGATCCTGGACACCAATAAATGGAAGCCTACCGCCCTGTTCGCGAACATCAACTACCTCTTCTTTCAAAGTAAGAGTAGCTAGCGAATCCTTAATCCATTCAGGATGCTGGTCTACGATTTGCATTCGAGAAAACTCATCTACACGCCCTCTTGTCTTTGAATCAAGTGCATCAAGCAATACAGAGCGTTCTTCTTTTGTTTGCGCTACTTTCCCTGCTAATTCTGGAAACTTATTCTGCAGCACTTTCCAATTGTCACCTTCTGCTTCCCATTCCCACGTTTTCTTAACGCCGATTTTGGCTTCAAGCGCCTCTTTACTACATGTCGCGTAGCGCAACCTGTATCGCTTTTGCACAAGCTCAGGGTAGATTTTTTTTACTTCTTGTGGCAGAAGATACTTTTGCGGCAAAGCAAAGAGGCCCTTTGCTTTTGCCTCTTTCGGCTCACGCACGGCAGCAACATAAAGCTCAAATTTTTCAACGTCTGCCATTGTCTGAAAACAGAGCTCTGAAGGAAGTTTAAAGACATTGGCTTCTACATATTCATTTTGACGCGCCAAAAAGTCGTTGTAGGGCAAGGAAGAGACCAAAATAGAGTCTGCATTGACCTCAAAATAGTTGCGGAAAAGGAGTATCTGCCTCCAAAGACTTATGAGGCGAGCCTCATCCATATTCAGCCTACGCAGCGCGTCAAGGTAGTACTCACTTATGTTACGCACAGCGAAGTAGGGGTTTGCCTTTGCTTCTTTAAAGCTTTTCTGCAAATTGGTCATTACTGACTGCATTGCCTCTTCTTTACTTACTTGGAAGCCCTTTTCTTCAGCAATTTTTGCTGTGTTGATGATATACTCTGCCATGAGCTGTAAAAAGTCTTTGCCAAACCAGTCTTGCACGGAATGATAGCCAAAAAGAGCTAGGTCACGGCGGGGTAAATCTTCATCTGGAGTGAGCCAAGACTGCTGAGTTTCCTGATAGCGCAAAATCTGCTTCAGATAGCTTGAAGGAAAACGACGCTCTGCTAAAAAGAGATTTACACGATCAGAAAACGCTTCTGCGGAAGCTGCATCAGATTGACTTTTTAATGCATCAAAATTTTTCTTTAGATCTGGCGCAAAATAACTCCACACCTGCTCTACACCAACAAATGGAGCCCTTGGATTGGCATATGGCATGAAGCGCTTTTCTTTTTCGAGGCGGCTATTCAGCTCTTTTCGAAGCTTGGGGAGGTAAGGGGCTACGATAACTTCTGCAACACCAGTACTAAGGAAGTTATTAGTGATGACATCATCGTTAAAGGGATTGGCTCCCCAAGCAACATTCCAGTGCAGATGGGCTTGCCAATCAACTGCTAAAAAGTTGACTAGGTCATTCAACTCGCGGCTGTAGATTTTCGTTCCATCAACTGCTGTAAAGGCAACTGTATCCTTTTCTTTTGGCCCAGAAAAAGCCTCATAAGTGCCAAAAAAAGTGAAGGAAATGACGATCACAACGGTGATGATGATAAAGAAAAACTTCTGGTAACGACGAAAAAATTCTAGCATAGATGCATCCAAAATTTGAAAATTTGAATGACCATGTTAGCAAATCGCCTGGCTTTCTTGCATTCATTTTGCTACTATAGCATCAATTCTTAGGGATCGTAGCTATGAAATTTGATCTTGAAGCCTTCACTCCAAAAACAGCTGTTTGCCTTCGTGAAGGCTATTCAAAAAAACAGTTGTTTAATGATCTGACTGCCGGTATTACGGTAGGCGTCATCTCACTGCCTCTTGTTATGGCCTTTGCCATTGGAGCAGGTGTTGATCCTGCCAGAGGTCTTTTCACAGCGATCATCGCCGGCTTTTTGATTTCGCTGTTCGGCGGAAGTAGAGTTTCTATTTCTGGCCCTACCGGCGCGTTTGTAGTGATTATTTTTGACATTGTCCAAAGACAAGGCTATGAGGGGCTCATCGTAGCAACCCTGCTTGCTGCTTTGATACTCATTACCATGGGCCTGGCAAAGTGCGGCTCTTACATCCGCTTTATCCCCTATCCAGTGACGTGCGGCTTTACAACTGGCATTGCTACCTCTCTTTTCTTCAATCAGATGAAAGACTTTTGGGGCTTGAAAATCCCCCACCCTAAGGCGGAATTTTTTCAACGCCTCGCTCAATACATTGAATACAAAGATAGCGTCAACTACGCAGCTCCATTGATTGCTGCTTTTACTCTCGCCCTCATTTTATTGCTCCGAAGAGTGTCGCGAAAAATTCCAGGCGCTATCATTGCTACCATACTTGCAGGGATGCTGGTTTATTTCTTTGACATTCCTGTCGATACCATTGAAAAAAAATTTGGTCCGGTACCAAGCAGCTTGCCCATACCCTCATTTCCTTGGGAAAAAATCTCTTTTGATACCATTCAACTCATGTTTCCTGACGCCATAGCTATTGCCCTACTTTGTGCTATTGAGTCGCTTCTTTGTGCTGTTGTCTCAGATGGTATGCTCGGGTTTAGACATAAGCCAAACCTTGAGCTTATAGCGCAAGGAATCGGCAATGTGGGCTCGATTATTTTTGGCGGTATCCCAGCAACAGGTGCTATTGCTCGAACTACAGCAAGCGTTCAATTGAATGCCCGAACACCTTTTGCAGGAATGTTCTCAGCAGTTACACTTTTTATTTTAATGGTTATGCTGGCTCCACTTGCCGGAAAAATTCCCCTGGCTACTTTGGCAGCCATTCTGATCTTTGTTGCCTACAATATGGCAGAGTTTGACCACTTCAAAAATCTTTTAAAAGGGCCTAAAAGCGATATTGTTGTTTTACTCACCACATTTAGCCTCACAGTTTTTATCGACTTAACGGTCGCAGTGCAAGCAGGCGTGCTTTTGGCAGCGTTTCTCTTTTTAAAACATATGTCAGAGAAAACGACGATCAAAGTGTATGAATTCATGCGTAAAGAAAGTAGTGAAGAAGGCAAAAAAGACCAAGAAGATGGCAAAGCTGCAAAAGAATCAAGCGTTATCCCTTCTGGTGTGGAAGTGTTTGAAATAGATGGGCCATTTTTCTTTGGCGTTGCTGACCTTTTAAATGAAGTGCTGCGCCGTTTAAATAAAAAACCAACTGTTTTTATCCTACGTTTGCCTCATGTACCTCTTATTGATGGCTCGGGCATGCAGGCACTCAAGCAATTTTATAAAAAATGCAAAGGCCTAAAAATTGAGTTTCTCTTAAGCGAAGTGCGTCCTGATGTGATGCATATTTTACAAAAAAGCGGTGTCAAAAAAGCGATTGGCAGCGAACGCTTTTTTCCTACCCTTGAAGAGGCACTTAAAAAAGCAAATGAGATTGTCCTCTTGCACTGAAATGACAAAAAGTGGAAGGT
>JAHFTM010000117.1 GCA_023269335.1 Chlamydiia bacterium | reverse complement strand
AACTGAAGAGCCTACACAGTCTGCAAAAAAAAGTCAAAAAATCACACCAGCAATCGTAAAAGAAATAGAAAAGTTAATTCCTTTGATTGAAAAAGGAAAACTTACTCAAAAGGAAGCAGGGACAAAATGTAAGGTTCCCGAATCAACTTTTTCGACGGTACTTGATAAGTTAAAAAATGGTGAAGATCCCTCAAAAAGAAAAAATTATCAGGAAGTCACTCCCGAGATTGTAGAAAAAATAAAGACGTTATTCGCTCATATTAAAGAGGGGAAATTAGAAAGAAAAGAAGTAGCTAAGGCATGTAATATTTCGTCAGGATCTCTTCGGGAAATTATGCGCTGTTTAGAAAATGGTGAAAATCCTATTAAGAAAAAGCGGTCACGAAAGGTTACGGATGAGGTTGTAAAAAGGGTAAAAGATGTTCTTTTGGAGTGTGAAGGGCAAAACCTTTCTCGAAAACAGCATGCTGCAAAATGTAAGCTATCTCTAAACACGTTTGTAAACATAATGAAGAAATTAGAGAAAGATGAAAATCCGGTACGCACTGTTCCAAAAATAAGTGAAAAATTCATGGCAATAATTGAAAAAAAAGTAAAAGAAGTTCTCCCTCAAGTGAAAGAAGGAAAACTCACAGAAAAAGAAGCTGCTCAGAAATGCAAAATTCTTGAAAAAACGTTTCGGACTATTGCTGAAAAACTAGAAAAAGAAGAGGCAGAGGTTCTTGCCACTAAGAAATTATCAGGATAGTACTGAGAGTAAGCAATAAATTTGGTTTATTTAGGCATATGATGATTCCTCCACTAGCAGCTGTGTATAATCAAGACACTTATCATTTAAGTAGTGATTCACAACTTAAAAAAGCCACTCAACAAAATAGCAATGAAACTTTAGATAGTGTAGATGAGGTGGATCATCTAAAAAGTAGTGTACATTCAGTTCTAGAAGAACTTGGTATAAAAGAAAAAAGCAGAGTAAAAATCGTAGAAAAAGCAAGGTTTTTACTGCCGCAAGTTCTAAAAGGAAAAATTTCTGTAACGGCAGCTGCGAAGCAGTGTGGTATTACACAGCAGCTATTTTCAAAAATAAAAGACAGTTTGCAAAATAACAATGATCCTTTAATAAGAAAACAACCAATTCAAGTTACGGATGAAGTAGTAAAGCAAGTAAAGGATGTTGTTTTAGAGTTAGGTGAAAGCCCAATTTTAGGAAAAGAAAAGGCGAAAAAAGCTCAACTAGCCTATGGCACTTTTAAAAATATTACAAGAGCCTTGGAAAATGGAAAAAATCCAGTTAAAGCGTCAAAATGTTTGTCATCAGCGCAAAAAATAAAAGAAGTTTCTAAGAATAAATTAAAAAAATTTATGCCTCAAATAAAGGCAAAAATACTCACTAAAGAACAAGCAGCTAATGCATGTCAACTATCCAACAAAACTTTTCTACTACTTTTCGATGAAGTTTTAAAAGAAGAAATTGATGTGCAACAAAAAGCAGAAGAAGAGGCCAATGCAAAAATAGCTTCTGCTACAAGAGAACGAGAGGCTGCAAAAGTTGCAACAGAAGTTGCGAAAGAGGAACAAGAAGTTGCAAAGAAAGAAAAAAAACAGGCAGAGGCTGACATTGCAGCTGCGAAAAGAAAAAAAGCAGAATCTGATGCTCTTCTTCTTATCGTGAAAGCAGAGCGAAAAAAAGCAGAAACTTCGGTCAGTGCTGTGAAAAAACAGCATAAAGCTGTGCAAACTTTAGCAGCAACTGCGAAAAAAGTGCAGGAAGCTGCAGAAGCCGCTGCTATTCTTGCTAAAAAGCAAAAGGAAGAGGCAGAGGCTGCTGCGGCTATTGCAAGAGAAGCGCAACAAGCTGCAAAAGCTGCTGCAGAGCGTGCTGAGAAAGAAAAAAATGAGGCGAGACTAGCAGCAGAAAATGCAAGGAAACAAAAGGTAGAAGCTGTAACTGCAGCAACTAGTGCAAGAAAAAACAAGGCAACTGCAACAGCTGCTCTTGCTAGCGTGAAAAAAGAGACAAAGGCAGCAAAAGAAAAAATGGAAGCTGCAAAAAAAGAAAAAAAAGCTGCAGAAACTATGATGCTAACTGCTGAAAACATGACGAGAGAAGCTGAAGAAATACAAGAGCTGGCTAAAAAGAAACTTGAAGAATTAGCATTGAAAATAAAAGCTGCCAAGGCTGTAGACGCGGTAGTGCACAAACAAGTAGCTAATGCTAAAACTACTAGTCTTGCTGCCTCGAAGGCAAAAAAAGAAGCGAAGGTGGCAACCATTGCTGCTAAAAAAGAAAAAAAAGCAGCTGAACGTATGGGGATAATTGCAAGAGCTGAAAAAGAACAAGTAGATCTTGCTAAAGAACAATATGCCGAACTTGAAACTCTTGCATTAAAAAAACAGCAAGAAACAAGGGAACTTAATGCCCTTGTTACAAAAAAGAAACAAGAGCAAGTGGCACTTTTGAAAATGACAAGAGAGGTACAAAAGAAACAATCTGAAATGATCGGAATCATGGCTCAGAAGCAGAGAGCACAAAAAGATGTTGCAGCTGCACAACAAGCAAAAGAAGCTGCAGAAGAAGCGCTGGTAATAGCACAAAAAGAAAAGGAAGCAGTAGAAAGCGCAGCTATAGCTATAGTGTGTGAGAAAGAAAAAAATGACACCGATCTGTCACCTGAACAGCAAGAAGAAAAGCCTCTTGAAGACAGAGACCAAGTGGCTTACGAGCAAGTGTTGGGGCAACAACAGGTAGAAGAAGCTTCAACAGCACAAGCATTAAAAGAGCGCTTAGAGGCTGAGCTAGAAGACACGCAACAGCTCAATCTGCAGGAACCTCATCAAGAACTGGTAGGACAATCAGCTTTATCATCAAGTATGCAGCCTCAACAAGTTGAAAATGAATCATGGAAAGAACTATTGATTCCAGGATTGTAAGCAACCGCTCCTAAGAAGCTGTACAAATCCACTCATTCTGGCTTTTTAGATATGTGTGAGCTGATAGAAATGTTAATTGGGCAGTTTGTAATTTTTCAGGCTACAAGTAATTATTAGGTGAAAAAATGGAAGTTTTACAAGTCAAAGAGGATGCAGTAAAGAGAGGCTCACTTGATTTGAATGAGCTTATCATCAAGCATCCGGCAGCTACTTTTTTTTTGCGTGCTGGTGGTACTGTTGAACAAGAGGGAGAGGGAGAGGGAGGGGGAAGAGGAGAGGCCATTCATGCAGGTGATATTTTAGTTGTCGACCGCTCGTTAAAGCCTGTGAATGGAAAAATTGTTGTTGTCGTTTCAAGAGGTGAGCTTGTCTTAAGAAAATGCATCCTTTTTGAAGAGAGGCTGCATTTTATTTTTCTTGATCCTCGGAAAAAAATGACAAAAAGTGAGTCTTGTGACTCAAATATTCAAATTTTCGGCATCGTCACCTACATCATAAAAAAATGCTAGCACTCGTTGATTGCAATAATTTTTTTGTCTCCTGTGAAAAGGTTTTTAATCCAAAACTTGAAGGTCAGCCTGTCGTTGTGCTTTCGAATAACGATGGCGTGATTGTTGCCCGTTCAAAAGAGGCCAAGGCTTTAGGTATCCCTATGGGAGCTCCCCGTTTTCAGTGTGATGATCTGTTGAAGAAATATCAAGTGGTGGTCTTGTCATCCAATTTTTCACTCTACTCTGACATGTCGCAGCGGGTGATGCAGACGATTCAAAGCTTGGGCTATGATTTTGAAGTCTATTCTGTGGATGAAGCTTTTTTATCTTTTGAAGGAGACAAAAAAGAGCAGGCGCGGTTTCTTTCACAGGCGCAAGAAGTGCGAGAGGTGATTTTACAGTGGACAGGGATTCCAGTATCGATTGGCATTGCCCAAACAAAAACGCTTTGTAAGGCAGCCAACTACTTTGCAAAACAAGGTGATGGCAAGCATGTAGTTTTGATCGCAGAAGAGGTGCGTAAAGAGTATCTGGAAAGGCTGGGCTTGCAAGAAGTGTGGGGTATAGGGTCAAAAAGTTGCGAGCGGCTGAAGAAAAAAGGGATCTTCACTGCCTGGGATCTTTCTGCCTGTTCGGATCAATTTTTAAGAAAGGAGCTTTCGGTAGTTGGTTTGCGTATTGCCATGGAACTTAGAGGGATACCTTGTCTTCACGTAGAAGAGGTACGTGCTCCAAGAAAATCAATCAGTACAGCCAGATCATTTGTTCAGCCGCTTTTTTTACTCGATGAGATACAAGCAGAGCTTGCCCGCTATACAGGAAGGGTGTGTGAAGATCTCAGATCTGAAAAAAGCTTAGCCTCTTGTATTTCCGTATGGTATGAAGCAAAAGATGCAGTTGTGAGTGCAAATAAAGCCTACGATATGCGTTCATCTATTTTGCAAGAGCCGACAGCCAGCACATCTGAGTTGATCTCTCAAGCAAAAGCGCTGTTTACTATTTTGTACAAAGGCGGTTTGAAATATAAGAAAGTAGGGGTTTTACTGTCGGACTTGGTTCCAGAAGAAGGCTTTCAACAAGATCTTTTTTCTGCGCCAGCACTCTCTCAAGAAAGGAAAAAAGAGGCTAAAAAAGCCAAAGTGATGCAGGTAATTGACCAGCTAAATGCAGAATTTGGAGCTCAAACCATTCGTTTTGCAGCCGAAGCTGTAAAAAGTCGCTGCAAACGAGAATTGTGTGCATGGGATGAGCTACCAATTGTAAGTGTATAGTTTATCCACTCTCAAGGTGTGCGATAACTTCTTGTGTTTCTTGGATTTCTGCAAGAAGCTTTTCAAGAACACGAAGCACAAGTCTTGATGTGTTATAGATGCCGCTTGTAGAAAAAACAAGCTCTAGGTGTAGTTTGCCCTCTTCAATTAAAGCAATCAGGACAAGCGTTGTAGGTTCTTCGTCTATTTTTTCTGGAACTACCCAAATGACATACTGATCATTGAAGAGTGTGATTTTTTCTTTTGCTTCGACTACGTGGAAAAAACGTGTCAGCGAGGGAGCGACACTTGCTAGCTGCTCTTCTTGCAGAAGCTCAAGTCTTTGTAGAAGATGGACATCTACTTCTACAACTCCATCAGGTATCAGCTCTGGTAAGTTTTTCATGAATGCTTCATAACACGAATCAAGTTCTGCAATTTTATCCATCGACTACTCTCCCATCTTTTGCCGTCTTATACTCACTTTATAATTTTTTCTTTACATAAGTCAAGTTGTCATTTTTTTTCTCTACGATACACTCTTTTTTCCCAAGGAGAGTGTATGAGTCAGCGGTTTTTTCTTAGAGGTGTCCTTTTTTGTTTTTTTGTTGTATTTACAGCTTTCGGAAAACTCTCTTCCGAGCCTTTAAAGATGTCTGTCAAGGCAGATAGTGTCATTTTGATCAATGCCAAAACAGGCAAGGTTCTCTTTTGTAAAAACGAATCCAAAAAGCAATTTGTGGCTAGCACAACGAAAATTGCAACCTGTATTTATGCCATTGAGCAGGGAAGAAATCTACTGGATACGAAGTTTATAGCAGGGGCTGAAGCCTTGAGGACGGTCTCTCCTTATGAAAAAAGACGCGATAACTACGCAAAGTATCCCTCTCACTTTCTTGAATCAGATGCAAGTCACATAGGCCTTAAAAATGGAGAAGAGGTTCCATTTCGCGACCTTCTTTATGGTGTGATGCTTGCATCAGGAGACGATGCTGCTAATGTGATAGCTGAACATTTTGGGCAAGGCTCGATCAGCGATTTTATGGCTGATCTCAACGCCTATTTACAAAACCTAGGTGTACAAAACAGCTATTTTTGTAATCCAAGCGGTCTGCATCACCCGGAACATGTCTCTACGGCTAAAGATCTGGCTCTCTTAAGTCGCCATGCGATGAAAAATGATCTTTTCAGACAGATTGTAGCTACGAAGAGCTATGAGAAAAAGGCCACTAATAAGCAGCCTGCAACGACCTTCTATCAAAGTAATCGCTTGTTACGTAGAGGGCCACTTTACTATCCTTATGCGATCGGTATTAAAACAGGTTGGCACTCTAGTGGGTTACATAGCTTGGTAGTTGCGGCTGAAAAAGAGGGCAGGCTGCTGATTGGTGTGCTGCTGCGATCAGAAGATCGCCAAGAGATGTTT
>JAHFTM010000116.1 GCA_023269335.1 Chlamydiia bacterium | reverse complement strand
AATATCGGCGATGTAGAAGTGACACTTGATATGTATAAAGAGCTGGGCATGCAGGTAACATGGGATCGCCCTGCTGGCATTATGGAAGTGCAGACCAAAGAGCTGAAGACCACCTACATACCGCAGCGTTTTTCAGGTTCGATCCGCATCCCAATTTTGATGGTCGGAGCTTTACTTGGAAGGACGGACGAAGAGATCATCGTACCGACTGTCGGGGGCGATAAAATTGGTCTACGCCCTGTGAACTTCCACATTGATGCGTTAGAAAAGCTTGGAGTGACGATTGAATATCGCCACGTGAAAAAAGAGGGCGCCTACTTTGCCTATGCTCCAAACGGTCTTAAAGGAACTCTTGTAACCTTACCCTACCCATCAGTGGGGGCTACTGAAAACACCATTTTAGCAGGTGTGACAGCACGCGGAACTACGACCATTAAAAACGCAGCAATCGAACCGGAAGTTGTCGAACTCATTCTCTTCTTACAAAAACTTGGCGCTATCATCGCCATCGACACTGACCGCACAATCCGTATTCAAGGAACACGTCATCTTCACGAAGTAGAGCACACTGTCATCACTGACCGCATTGAAGCTGCCTCATTGGGCATGGCAGCGATTGCAACAAAAGGCAAAGTTTTCGTTGAAGGTGCGCAGCATTCTACGATGATCACTTTTTTGAACAAATTAAGAGAGATTGGTGGCGGCTTTTCGGTAAAAGTAATGGCATTGAATTTTTCTATGATGGCTGCCTGCGTGGTGGTCTACATCTAGAAACTGATGTCTATCCCGGCTTTATGACTGACTGGCAGCAGCCTTTTGTTGTACTTCTTACCCAGGCACAGGGCTCTTCTGTTGTCCATGAAACTGTCTATGAAAATCGCTTTGGTTATGTGGAAACCCTTGTTGAAATGGGCGCTGATATTTCACTCTTCAGACAATGTCTGGGTGGCAGGCAGTGTCGCTTTGCATCGCACAGCTTTCCTCATAGTATTGTAGTCAAAGGGCCAACAGAATTATCAGGGAAAAAAATTGATATTCCTGATTTAAGGGCAGGCTTCGCTTATGTGATGGCAGCACTTGTTTCCAAGGATACAAGCCTCATCTCCGGCCTTACCTATCTTGATCGCGGCTATGAAAACTTAACCACCAAACTAGATATACTGGGTGCTGACATTGAGCGGATTCATTTTGAAAACAATCAAGCGCACTTTGACCTGCATGAACCCGCGTATGCTAAATAAGTGAATTACGTTGTTTTAGGCTTTTCTTTTCTTATTTCGTTATAGGCAGTACCAGCAAGATTAACCCCATGATTGAAAAGATCAACTTTGCTAATCCCCTCAGGTATCGGCGATGTGTATGGCTCACTCTTAATATTGATAATGATGTTTGTAATGCGCGCAAGGTCAAGCGTTACACCAAGAGCTTTGGCATACCAGGGTGAATCCCTCGATATAGCTGCTCGAACGCCGTGCGCCGAAATATCCAGGAGATGATCGGCAAATTTCTTCACACATTTTTTGGCAAATTTTGTTGCAACAAACGTAGCAGGATTTGTGGCATTATAAAGATCCCACACATTTGACACGAGATCAAGAGTGACACCAAGAGCCACTGCTACATTGTAAGCTCTCACACCACAGTCTACGCTTATCGTAGGACACGTATACTTTTGAGCTATTCTTCCACCAGACACTACTGCACTACTCATATTCAATCTCCCTTATCAAAAAAAATTAAAACTTTATTTCTTCAAAACCTCTATCACTTTGCATCCATACTCTTTAGCTTTTTTAGCTTTGCCAAATGTCTGTAAAGTAGCTGCAAAGGTACAAAGCACGAGAGCATCTTTTAAAAATTTACCTCGGACAGAGCCTTCTAGCGCCCTCATTACCTTGTTGATCAAGACTTTCAATGCTGTATTGTCCCCTGACTCGCAACTTCTCACATCCTTGTCAAGTAGTGGAAATGCCTTAAGAATGGCATTCTCTAGATCAACTGGAAGAGACAACACATACTCTTCAATGAACGGAAGTAAGCTAGAAGGCATTGTAGGCAAAGCAGCACTTAAATGCTCCCCGAGAGGTTTTTTTTCCATATGTTCGCCAGCTTCATCAGTACACTTTCGAGGATACTGCAGGAGAGCTACTTTTGTTTTTTTTGCAATTGAGTGAGCTGCTCTATGAGAGTGCTCTACTTGTTTTTTTGATAGATCAGTTGGAAGCTTAACAACAAGGCCAGTCACATAACTTTGCGCAACATTCCAGATACCTGTTAAACAATTCATAAAACACCATAAGTTAATCTATACAGTTATTACAAAGACACAATAATACCGTTTAATATTTTTTAACTACTACTAATTTTTATCATTTTTATTAATTGTTTTGCAGGAAAATTACAGTTCGTCAGTAGTTGGATAAATATTTGAACCGCGAAAAGCTTTACATTTTTCTCAAGACAGTGTATCATTTCCGCTTTCTTAGAAGGAGTCTCACTATGTCCTCAGTTAAAAAGAAACGACGCGCGAAAATGTCCAAGCACAAACGGAAAAAGAGAAGCAGAATGAATCGCCACAAACCGAAGTAGCTTTTCATCTGAATAGGATATCCTAAGCAGAAAACAAAAGCAGGCGTTTTTGTTTCGTTTTCATTTTTCCTATCTGTTTTGGGATCGTGAGAAAATAGGCTTTACAGTTGTAGAGTTTATCTCCTCACGATCCATTGACTTCCTTCCAGAATGAGCTTTTTTTGTTTTAAACAGGCTATTATGAGCTGGACCTATCCACACGAGTACGATGTCATTGTCATTGGCGCAGGCCACGGAGGCTGCGAAGCTGCACATGCTGCTGCCAAGATGGGCGCAAGCACGCTGCTTTTAACCATGAACCTTGATACTATTGGCCAGATGAGCTGCAACCCGTCTGTAGGCGGCATTGGCAAAGGGCATATGGTCCGCGAGATCGATGCGCTTGGCGGCATTATGGGCAAAGTGATTGATGGAGCTGGCATTCAGTTTCGCATGCTGAACACAAAAAAGGGCCCTGCAGTGCAGGCTCCACGCGCTCAAGCTGATAAGGTAGTCTACCGCGCAAAGATGAAGCATAGACTTGAACAGACTGATAATCTGGACATCAAACAAGGGACATGTGAAGAGCTTATCATAGAAGATGAGGTGATCAAAGGCCTTATCACGAAAGAGGGGCTTATCTACCGCACAAAAAGCTTGATCATCACCTCTGGCACATTCATGCGCGGGCTCATCCATATGGGTGAAGTGAATCTATCCGGTGGCAGAGCCGGCGATCCTCCCTCTATTGGTCTGTCAGCCAGTCTTGAGAAGCATGGCATTGTGTTAGGACGTCTGAAAACAGGCACACCTGTGCGCATTAATAAGCGCTCGATCGACCTTTCTCTTACTGAAGAGCAGCCTGGCGATAAAGGCGTCTATTTTTCTTATGACGAACCTGAAGCAGACAGGCTACCAGAGCTTCCCTGCTATATCTGCCACACGACTTTAGAAACCAAAGAGATCATCAAAAAAAATCTACACCGCTCTCCTTTGTATTCCGGAAAAATTGTAGGCGTAGGACCACGCTACTGTCCTTCCATCGAAGATAAAGTTGTGCGTTTTGCTGATAAAGAGCGCCACCAGGTCTTTTTAGAGCCTGAAGGGCTGACAACCAATGAGTTTTATGTAAACGGCGTCTCTTCCTCTCTTCCTTTCGACGTGCAGTATGCCTTTATCCACAGCATCCCAGCACTTAAAAATGCTGAGATTATGAGGCCCGGTTATGCGATTGAATATGATTTTGTATCGAGTGGCCAGATCCATTTCTCATTAGAATCCATGAAAATTTCAGGCCTTTATTTTGCCGGTCAAATCAATGGCACAACAGGCTATGAAGAGGCTGCAAGCCAAGGTCTGATTGCCGGCATCAATGCAGTGCTCAAGGTGCAAGGCAAACAGCCCTTAATCTTAAAAAGAAATGAAGCCTACATCGGCGTAATGATCGATGACTTGATCACAAAAGGTGTGGATGAGCCTTATAGAATGTTTACAAGCCGAGCAGAACATCGCCTACTTTTACGTCAAGACAACGCAGACTTAAGACTGCGCCGTTATGGCCATGACTTAGGCCTTATTTCTTCTAGCCAGTATGCACGCCTTTTAGAAAAAGAAAATGCCATTGCGCATGAAACTGAACGCTTCAGTAAAACATTTAAGCAGTATGAGGGAAAAAACTGTTCGCTTACTCAACTGCTTGCACGTCCCGAAATGAACTACCAAAAACTTGTCGAGCTTTTTGGTGACAGCGTCACCAATTACAGTGCTGATACTAATGCTCAAATCGAGCTTATCGTCAAGTATGCAGGCTATATCAGCCTTCAAAATAGTGAAGTTGAAAAACTTGCCCATATTGAAAATATCCGCGTCCCACAAGGCACTAACTTTGCCACCATTGAAGGTTTAAGAACTGAAGCCAAGCAAAGGCTTACAAAAGCTTGCCCTACAAATTTAGGCCAAGCCTCACGAATCTCCGGTATCGCTCCATCTGATATCTCTGTACTCATGATTGCCTTTGCAAAAAGACTAGGTGCACCAGAAGAAGCTTGTGAAGTTGAATTTGATAACTGCGGCTGTTAAATGCACTTGAATCTCTGCATGCTCAAAAATGTAGCCATCTTTGAGCAGCTTGCCATAGAAGAGGCGCTCCTTCGTGCTGACAGTGAAAACTGGTGCCTGATTAATGAGGGATCGCCTCCTGCGATTGTACTTGGCATATCCTCAAAACCAGAAGAACATATCGACGAAGAAAAAATAAAAAAATCACCTGTGACTGTTGTCAGACGCTTTTCTGGCGGAGGAACAGTGGTGGTGGATGAATCAACACTTTTTATCACTTTTATTTTTCAAAAAGAGGCTCTCGATCTCGGCTGCTGCCCAAAAAAACTCCTCGAATGGACTGAAACCATCTATAAACCTGTTTTTCATCCACAAGAATTTTGGATAAGAGAAAATGACTATGCCATTAAAAATAGAAAAATTGGTGGCAATGCTCAATACTTTACAAAAGAGCGCTTGTTACACCACACAACCTTTCTGTGGGACTACCAACAAGCGCGCATGGACCTTCTAAAAATGCCACCCAGAGTACCTGAGTGGCGAAAAACAAGAAGTCATGCAGATTTTGTAGACCGCCTGAAAAATTACTACCCCTCAATCGACACTATCAAAGAAAAGCTCCTCGATGTGCTGGGGCAGCACTTTTCGCTATCGAGTTCAAGACAACAAGAGATCCCAGAAATACAAAAGCGGCCGCACCGAAAAGCGCTAGAGCTGCTTCGTTCATAGTAATCTTTGTTCTTATCGCACTTCTTGTACATACTGATCGATGACTTTGCCTTTCGAATCGATAGCCGTAAATGTACGCTGTTTTTCAGAAAGTTCAACTTTTAAAAATTGACGCACAGAATGAAAACTTGCAATGAACGCTTTATGCGGATTTTTTGCACAAGGCTGCGGCTTTGCACCCCAAGAGCCATCTCCAATATAGACAACCCCTTTAGGATGCATCTTCCCTTCACGTAACGGATAGGTGCGCTTGTAGTTATGGTCATGGTTTTCAAATGCAGCATGCAGATTATATTCTTCAAAAATCGGCACCCAATATTTTCGAATCGTTGCTGTAGGCTCTGATGTCAATGAGCGCCTTGATGGATAGGCAGGGACATGATAGACCGCAAAACGATTCTGCATCTGCTGATCTTTTGCAAGCTCGCAAGCAAGCCACTTACTTTGTGCACCTTTGATAGGATTTGTATGATTGGAATCGAGCAGATAGAGGCTTAAATAATTACTAAAGCGCAAAGTATTATATCCTGGAAGACCAGGCATAACAAAAAGGCAGTAAAAAAAGCGCGCGTTTTCAGGTTTTTGACCAAAAGATCCACTCACATCATGGTTGCCAATGCAGACAAGAAGCGGAATGAGGTAGCCTTTTTGTGTGACCATCGTGTCTGAATAGGCCCGGATCCAATGCAGCCACTCTTTACTGTCCTCCTTTCTATCAGCCTCGTGCTCGCAAGCATAGGCGAGATCTCC
>JAHFTM010000115.1 GCA_023269335.1 Chlamydiia bacterium | reverse complement strand
TATCCCAGGCCATCTCCTCATTCAAAATGTCTTTCCAGTTCAACACGTTCATGACTAAAAGGAGTGCGACGCCAAAAAAAGCAGCCTCTGTCGGATGGATGCCAAAAAATCCTCCACACGACCAGAGAAGAAGAAGAAGACCAAAAATGGAAAGAGTATTGCCCTCTTTACGGCTGATCTTGCCCATACTGGAAAGCTCTTCTTTGGCATGCGTGCGAATTTTTTCGCTATTTTCAATGCTACAAGGAATAAAAAGGCGCAACAAAAGCGGTAAAAAAATGAGAGAAATAACTGCTGGCACGAGAGCTACAAGGGTCCATGTGCCCCAGGAAATATCGACACCCAAATTCTTAGCAAACTTAACGATGATGGGGTTTCCAGCGTTGGCTGTAACAAACATTGCACTTGTAATCACAGAGCCATGAAAGACGGTAAGCGTTAAAAGCTTTGCAACGTTAGTTCCTTTGCCATCAACGGCACGAATGAGCGATTCAAGCACAGGAAGGAGGATGCCGCCGCTCCTAGCTGTCGCAGAGGGAATAAGTGGTGACATAGCAGCAGAGCTGAGTAGTAAACCGTAGCTTAAGCCTAAAGGGCTGCCACCAAAAAAGGCGACAAAGGCATAAGCAATTCTTTTGCCCAAGCCTGTTTTGATAAAGCTTCGAGCAAGAAAGCAGGCCATCACAATGAGCCAGATAAGATCGTTAGAAAAGCCTTGTAAGATAGTCGATAAGGTGAGTGTTTTGGTTGCTGTCAGAATGCTGATTGCCAAAAGAGAAAGCGCGCCCATAGGCAGAGGCTTTAAAATAATAGCCACAATGTTAGAGACAAAGATGACAAATAAAAGCCACGCCTGGTCTGAGACAACCGCCGGCTTAAAAAAATACCAGAGAGAGAAAGCTAAAACAAAAATCTGTACAAATTTCAGAGCAACGGGTGACACATTTTGAAAAAAAGATTCCCTTTTTCCAGTTGCTGGAATAGTTGTAGTCACAGACTGCATGATACTGCCTATTTTTAAAATAAGTTATTAGTATAGCAGATCGGATGGTTTATATGCCAGTCTAGCGTCGGAGGTGCTCAGATTCGACGCTTGCCAGCAAGTTAAGGTAAGATTCGTAGCGAAGGGACGAAACAGTGCCCTTTTCAACAGCTTCAGGTAATGAACAACCTTCTTCGCCATGGTGAAAGCAGTCTTGATATTTACAGTTGCCACTAGCTTTATTGATTTCTGAAAAAGATTGTCGCACATCATCACGACTGATTTTCCATACGCCAAAGCTTTTAATGCCAGGCGTATCAACAACAAAGCCGCCAAAGTGAAGCTTTATAAGCTCGGCATATGATGTAGTGTGGGCGCCTTTTTTCGAGCTTTGTACGGTTTTACGTACCTTCAAATTGAGGCCTAAAAGAGTATTGATAAGCGATGATTTTCCTGTCCCTGACTGTCCTGAAAAGACAGAAATCTTATCTTTCATCAACAGCTTTAGTCCTTCAAGGCCCTCGCCTGTCTTGGTGCTTATTTTTAAAAAAGTAATGCCAATTTGGCGATATATATTTTCGCAATCAAACAGCATCATTTTTTGAGACTCACGTTCTTTTAAAGAATAGTTTTCGTCCTCAAAAAGATCTACTTTATTACAGACGATAATAGGAGTCAGACCGCCACGTTGAGCTGCGATCAGATAGCGATCGATAATGGATGAGCGCAGTAGTGGATCAACAACAGATACTGTGATGAGTACTTGGTCTACATTTGCACAAATCAGATGCTCTTTTTGTTGTGAGAGGTGCGAGGAGCGGCTGAGGGTGGTTTTACGCTCTAAGACTTCAGTGATAGCATTTTGCTCATTTAAAAGGACCTTGTCACCCACAACAATAAGATTTTGTAACAGTCCCTTATCTTTTTTAAGAACACCTCGAAGAGTGCACGTAATGAGTGCGCTGTTTGCCTCCACGATAATATTTTGCCCATGAATGCCGATTACAAGGCCTTGCTGTAAATCAGAAGGGCTTTTCGAAGGTTCCTTTTGGGAACTTTTTTCCTGGTCGGTCTTCTTATATTTTGATCTGTCGTGGCGCGAGGCGCGTTTTCTTTCTTGCCGTGAAAGTTTACGAGAGTCCTGGAAAAAATCGCTTTCTTCGTACTCTGAGATGTCTTTCATGAGCTCTCTCTTTGCGTTAAAGTGTACATGAGTATAGCTCCGGCGATAGCCACATTTAACGATTCCACTTCTTTGTTCATAGCTAGAGTGACTTTTTGGTAGGCAAGTTCGTTTGGAGCTCTTACGCCGTGTGCTTCATTGCCTAAAATGAGAGCTCTCTTTTTCTCTTTGATAAAGGCCCCGGGAAGTGAGCCTTGCAGGTCAGCAACTAAAACAGTATAACCATTTTTTGCAACAAGTGTGCCAAAATCTGCCCAAGAACCATGCTGGATAGCAATATCGAAAGTAGCGCCTTTTGCAGCGCGTAGGGCTTTATCATTGAAAGGATCGCAGCAAGGCTCAATAAGAAAAATGCCTTCCCAGCCGAGTGCCAAAGCTGTGCGCATAATAGTGCCTAAGTTTCCAGGATCTTGAATGCCATCAAGCGCTACAATATTGTTTTGAGATGAAAGAGTAGCTTCTTTTGGCATAAATAGCTCAGCTACAATATCATCAGGGGTTTTAACAGCAGATATTTTTTCGATAATTGCTTTACTTACTACAATCACCTCTTCGGCCTGGCATTCAGTTGGCAGGTGCATTTCTTTGGTGATAAAGATACGTTTGGCTTTATGTTTTTTAGTGACATCGAAAATGCAGTTCTTCCCTTCTAGGAGCAGGCTTTTTTCTTGAACGCGATATTCCTTTGATTTTTTCAGTTTCACGAGGTGCTGGACAACTGGGTGCGAGAGGCTGAAAATTTCTTTCATGATGAGAGCGGCCATTGAGGGGTTTTGCGAAGCTTTTCGATAATGACATCTTTATCAGTAAGGTGTGAATTGATTGCAATTTTTTCTGCAGCTTCGAGTAGTTTACCCATCTCTTTACCAGGAATAATGCCCTCATTTTGTAAATCGATTGCTTTGACAAAGGGTTCTTTTTTTCGCAGGCGGTGAATGAAAAAATCAAGCTCGTGATGCTTTTTTTGATACCATTCATTCAGGCGCGTTTTCTCTTCTTCTGCTTCTTTGCAAAGGCGCACTTCAAATGTAATTTCAAAACGCGATTCAGCTAATAATTTAGCTGTTTGATAGGCATCTAAGCTTTGAAGTTGTAGGTTTTGTGTGACTACATAAGCATCGATCCATTTTCCTTCAGCATTTGAAGCTTTTAGCGTTTGATGCAGGCCTTTGACATAAGTGGTATCTTCGTGGCCAAAAAGTTTTACTAAAAACAAAATTGTAGGTACATGAGCGCTGAGTGTCTCGAGTCCTTTCAGCCGCTCATTTAAGGCGTCTTGAGTGATATTTTTTAAGGGTGGAAAAATAGTTTGTAAAAGGCCTAGAGTGTGCATATCTAAAAGCGCTTCTTTAAAACTGAGTGCTGAGTTTTTAGTTTGTGCGGCGCGCATTTTACAAAATTCTTGCCAAATACGTTCCATGGATACGCTAGGAAGTAGTGTATGACTTAAGCGGATAATGGCTTTTCGTGTGGCATCATCCAATGTAAAGCCAAAGCGGTGGGTAAAGCGAATGGCACGCAGCATGCGCAGGCGATCTTCTGTAAAGCGTTCGTCTGGGCTGCCGATGGTGCGGACAAGTTTTTTTTCAAGGTCAATTTTGCCTCCAACATAGTCATGGAGTTCTTCTGTCAACGGATCGAAAAATATACCGTTAATGGTAAAATCACGACGACAGGCATCTTCTTTAGGTGAGCTTTTCAGCGCTACCTTTGTTGGTGAGCGTCCATTTTCATAAAGTTCATCTTTTCTAAAAGTTGCTACTTCAAATTGATGCTCCTTATAAAGGACCAGTACAACACCAAATTGAGCGCCTACTAACACGTGGTCGGGAAACATTTGGACGATCTCTTCAGGGAGTGCATCAGTAGCAATATCGATATCTGAGTCTGTGGAGGAAAGGTTGAGTAGATGATCGCGCACAAAGCCGCCGGCAAAATAGGCCGTATGACCTGCATAACGCAGTTTTTGACAAATTTCTTTAGCACACTTAAGGCAGTCCACTGAATCCCTCACTGATATACTCCTATAATAAAGCGATTTACTTTATTATGCTTCAAACTTTTGAGGTGGGAAAACATTTTTTCAACAGAACAGTGGAAGGAAAAACATGCTGTCTAAAATTCAATTTCTTGATGACATCACAATTAATCAAATCGCAGCGGGTGAAGTGATTGAAAACCCCGCATCGGTGATTAAAGAGCTGGTTGAAAATTCACTCGATGCAGGAGCTACAAAAATATTTGTCGAAATACAGGGTGGCGGACAAGATTTGATAGTAGTGCAAGATAATGGCTTTGGCATGAGCGAAGAGGATGTACAGCGTTCGATCGGTCGCCACGCCACTTCAAAAATTCGTATGGCAAGTGATCTAGAAAGTCTTTCCACTCTTGGGTTTCGTGGTGAGGCGCTTGCAGCGATTGCTTCGATTTCAGAGTTGACTATTAGGACCAAAGAAAGAGAAGAGGGAATAAAGAGCCAGCCACTCGTGGAGCAAGAATCTGTAGGAGATGGTTGTCAGCTTGTAGTTCATGGCGGAAAAATTATTTCTTGTCATAAAACAACAGCGTTAAGCGGCACAGCCATTGAAGTGCGCGCACTTTTTTACAATGTGCCGGCGCGAAAAAAATTTCAAAAAGCACCTGCGAAAGATACCTATGAAGTGACAAAGTTGATGACACAGCTTGCCCTTGCCCACCCAGAAGCTGAGTTTGACTACATTGCTAACTACAAAAAAGAATTTTCTCTAAAAGCCTGTACCTACGAGACGTATAATGAGCGCATAGCCGAGCTTTTAGGCAAAGAATTTAGCTCTTCTGCAAAGCCTCTTTTTTTGGAAAATAAAAATGAAGCGATTACGATACGTGGTTTTATCGGCGCGCCTGCTGCCTCTAGGCCTACAAGAGGAGGGCAGTTTCTTTTTATCAATAAACGCCCCATTAGCTCACTTGCAGCCTCATTTGCTGTAAAAGAAGCCTATGGTAGCACTATCGAGGCGCAGCGTCACCCATCATTTGTTTTGCATTTTACGTTAGATCCTGAGCTTGTAGATGTCAACGTGCACCCTCAAAAAAAAGAGGTTCGCTTTAAAAAAGAAGAAGAAATTAAAAAATGGATTTTTGAAGCAGTTGAAAAAGCTCTTTTTCAAACGAACAATTTTTCAAAAAACTTATATTCTTTTTCACCACTGCCATTAAAAGCAGAGAAAAGCTGGCCGCTAGCGCCTGCTAAAAGCGAAAGTCGATTTTTTTATGAAACTCCGGTACAAAAGTCGCCTGAGAGGGATAATGGGTATTTGGAGTTCAGTAAAGCGGATTTACATGAAGAGGCAAAGCTGCCTCTTTTACAACACAGTCATCACGTACATGTGGTGGGACTTTTTCAGGAATATGCATTTATTGATTTTGAGTGGAGTAAAGAAACTGTAGTGCCTGAGAGTCTACAGCCTAAAACGGCTACAAAACCTTTATTTATTTTGAATTGCAAGGCAGCGCTTTCACGTATTGCATTTGATGATCTTGTGGAGAAAAAGCAAAATGATAATCCTTGTGCCTCACAAAGACTACTGGTGCCGTTCTTTATAGAATTAGCTTTTCATGAAGCTGCCTTTATGCTTAAGATTTTGCCACTTTTGAAGAATATGGGCCTTGAGATACGCGAATTTGGTAAATCAGCTTTTTTGATAGAGGCTATACCCGCAAGTCTAGAAGCTTTTCAGCTAGACGATTTTATTCGCGAGATTGTAAAAGATGAAGCGGCTCTATCAGATCAGGCAAAAACTACGCAGAAGCTTGCTCAGCATGCTAGTAGAACTGCTGGCCGAAGAAAGTATCCGATAACAGCTGAGCTTACAAGAGAGATCGTCAAACGACTTTTAGCTTGTAAAGAGCCCTTTAGCTCACCTTTTGGAGAGAAAACGTTTACGGTGATTACCAAAGAAGAATTAGAAAAGAGGTTTGAATGACAACAAATAGACTAA
>JAHFTM010000114.1 GCA_023269335.1 Chlamydiia bacterium | reverse complement strand
AGTTGCTGTTCCCTCTTCTTCTTGAGAGGCTACTGCAAGGTGCTCTTGCCAGAAATGAATGCGTGAGCAGTGCTCGCAAAAAACAAGTTTTTCGCCTTTTCGAACAAGGTTTTCATGTTGCGCTGTCACCAAAATATGACATCCACTGCAACATCTATTTTCAATCGGCACAATGACACGGTCTTTTTTATTTTTCAGTAGCTTTTCGTAGATCTTCAAAATTTCAGTATTAGCCTTTCCACAAAGCGCATCACGCAGCTTTTTCAGCTGTGCTCCCTCTTCATTGATAGCAACAATACTGGATCTAATTTCCGTTTCTAACTCCTCACTATTCTGTTTTGTAGAATCAGATGTGGATTTAAGATTTTTTAGAAGATCATCTTCAACAGCTTGTTTATCATACAGGTCACTCAATCTTTGTTCTTTAGCTGATTTTTCACGCTCCATAGCAGAAATTTCTTGAGTCAGTGCATTAAACTCTTCAACTTTCTTGACGCTATTTTGCTGACCTTCAAGCTTTTGAATCTTTGCTTTCAGCTCACCCGTATCTACTTCAGAAAGGCGGATCTGTTTTTTCAAGTCAATGATTTCGCTTTCTTTAGCTACTACCTGGGTGCGTAGATCATCACGAAGCGACCGAATTCGCTCCAATTCCCCTTCCCGCTCACGCTTCAGGCGCATAAGACGAATCATTTGAATGTCAAATTCTTGCATTTCAAGAATCACTTTGAGCTCTTCGCGCAACATGGTTCCCTTCCTCAAATTGTATCTAATAAAAACGCATATAATATCGTGAAAAGGAGAAAAATAACAAGAAAAACTTTGGAGAAGGGACACTGAAACTCAAAAATTATCCTATTGAAATAATTTATATAATATATTAGGGTGCAAATTATATAGATCTTTTAAGGAACTTTACATGCGGAGGAAAACATGAACCCTTTACGAAACCCAAGAAAACCAAAGTCCGATGACTGTGGCTGCAATGATATGGTCTCCAATAAAAATGAACAAAGCCCAGCGGTAACAAGTTCTAATACCGCCAACTCGCTCGCCACAAAAACCCCCAATCCTTCATCAAAAATTGAAAATTTAAAACCTAACACACTCCATGCCATGCCACCAAACGCAAGCCAAAAAAACCACACAAAAATAGTTGTCAAATGCAACTGCGGCTTTCCACATAATCTTTTCATTCGCGGCGAAGGTATTTCTGGCTTAAGCTGGGATAAAGGTGTTGCAATGAAAAACGTGAAAGCAGATGAATGGGAATGGATCACAGACAAGTCTTTTTCCAATGCCAAATTTAAGATAGTGCTAGACGATCGACAATTTGAGCGTGGAGAAAATCATCCCGTAGAATGTGGAAAACAGGTGGTCTTGTCGCCTCAGTTTTAAGGCTACTTCAGTGAAAAGAACGCAACTTGCCCAAAAGCTCTCTTTGCTTTCTGCATCAAAAAAAGCTTTTGAGACGTCATATCTCATTGGATTTGATGGCTTTACCGATGAGATCCTCTCATGTGTAAAAATGAGACACGATACCGAAAACTATGAACCGATTGCCACCATCCGCGAATTTGGTGAACGCATTGTAGACGCTGCAGATAAAGGCACAAATTTTGAACTTGTTGTCAAAAAAACAAAAATTGGCGGCAACGGTCCAATTTTAGCATCAGCGCTCGCAGCTTTCGGATTTTTACCCACACTCATCGGGGCTCTTGGATTTCCTGAAATCGAACCACTTTTTAAGCCTCTCTTACAAAGCTGCAAAAAAGTGCTTTCACTCACCTCTTCGGGTCACTCCGACGCACTTGAATTCACTGATAGTAAAATCATACTTGGCAAAATGCAAAGCATTTTGCAAATAGATCCAGAACTTCTTGTAAAGCGCATTCCAGAAAAGGAATTACTTGCGCTTTTCGATGAAGCTGATATTTTTATCTCAGCCAATTGGACCATGGTTTTAGGGATGACCAAGATCTGGAAATATCTCATCACCAACATTCTTCCTCATATAGCTGTGCGTGCAGAGCGACGAGAACTATTTATCGACCTTGCTGACCCCGCAAAAAGGTCTGATCTTGATTTGCAAGAAGCAATTATTACTTTGGCTGATCTTTCACGCTTTTACACAATCACTCTTGGCCTGAATGAACTGGAAGCCAAACGCATTGCACATCTTTTTGATCATACACTCCCAGTAAAAGAGTTAGAGCTAAGTCGAGAAAAAGTTGCCTCTTTAGCTGGATTTATCCAATCTAAAACAGGGCTTGATACGATTGTCATTCATACAACAAAATATGCGGCAGCTTGCACAAAAGATGAAAGCACACATACAGATGGCCCATTTTGCAAAACACCTTTTCTTACCACTGGCGGCGGAGACAATTTCAATGCGGGCTTTCTTGTCGGAAAAGGCCTAAAACTTACGCTTGCCGAATGCCTTCTTTTAGCAGTTGCCACTTCTGGTTACTATATCCGAGCAGGAAAGAGCCCCACAATTGGCGACCTCATCTCTTTTCTTAGGAGTTGGGATCGAGATCCTCTTGAGCTAGAACTTCTCAAATTATAATTAACGCGATATACGGGTTTTAATTGAGTGTTGATTATTGATGGGATGTGTAGTAGCATTGAGGTTCTTTAACGTATTATGGCAGGTGATCCTCATGAAACAACTCGATGCCTATTTAGCAAAAACCACCCCAGACGAGCGCTCAACAGCAGCAATCGCTTTCCTTGCAAGCTTAGATCATATCGGAGCCTCAGCACCTTCCGTCAGTGAAAAAATCTTGCAAGAGCTCAAAGATCAAAGAGCCTTTTTAAAAATGATTGCCTCAGAAAATTTTTCTTCGCTTACTGTCCAGCTTGCTATGGGCAATCTTCTTACCGATAAATATGCTGAAGGTACGCCCCATCACCGCTTTTATGCCGGCTGTGACAACGTAGATGGACTGGAACAGGAAGCCGTGAACACGCTAAGAGAGCTTTTTGGCAGTGATCACGCATATGTCCAACCCCATAGCGGAGCTGATGCAAATTTAGTCGCTTTTTGGGCTATTCTTATTAAACGCATTCAGACAAAAGAGATCGAGCGTTTGGGAAAACGCACGCTTGATGAACTCAGTGCAAGTGAATATGAAGATGTCAGACAGCTCTTAGTCAATCAAAAAATCCTCGGCATGTCGCTTAATTCCGGCGGCCACTTAACTCATGGCTATCGCCATAACATCTCCTCGAAAATGATGCAGGCGCACTTTTACGATGTTGACCCTGAAACAGGGCTAATAGACTACGACATGATCGCCAAACTCGCAAAAGAGATCCAGCCTGCAATTTTACTTGCCGGTTACTCTGCATATCCTCGTAAGATTAACTTTGCCAAAATGAAAGAGATCGCACAGTCCGTTGGCGCCACCTTTATGGTTGACATGGCGCACTTTGCAGGACTTGTAGCTGGCAAGGTATTTACCGGCGAGTATAACCCAATTCCTTTTGCTGATATCGTCACTTCAACGACGCATAAAACTCTCAGAGGCCCGCGAGGCGGCTTTATTCTTTGCACAAACGAATATAAAGAATTTGTGGACAAAGGCTGTCCTCTTGTTTTAGGTGGACCACTTCCTCATGTTATTGCAGCTAAGTGTGTTGCATTTAAGGAAGCTAAAAATGAAAGTTTTCAATCCTATGCACATAAGATTGTACGCAACTCGCAAGCGCTTGCTGAAGCATTAAAAAAACTCGGGTTCAAGATTCTTACTGATGGTACTGACAATCACATGGTGATCGTTGATCTTACGCCATTTAATCTTACTGGACGTCATGCAGAAACGGCTTTACGCCAAGCACATATAACCTGTAATCGCAATGCCATTCCATTTGATAAAAATGGTCCTTGGTATACCTCAGGGATACGCCTTGGGACACCGGCACTGACGACTCTTGGAATGGGCGTTGAAGAGATGAAGCAAATAGCCGGCATCATTAACGACTGCCTTCGCCATACTACACCCCTGCCCTCTCCTCAAGGCGGGATAAGTAAAGCACTCTGCCAGGTCGAGCCACAAATATTAGATATCTTAAAAGCTCGCTCGCACGAACTTCTACAACGCTTTCCACTCTATCCTGAGATTATGGTTACAGAAGATGAGATGGCAATCAGTAGCAAATAATTCAGTCTATTTATACACTGCGGTTAAAAAAGGAGCATACCATGCCCGCGAAAAACGAAGACATCAACTTGATCAGACTTAAAGATCGTATAGACAATTCCATTTTACAAACACGCCGAATATTTATTTGTAACGCAATTGATAATGATCTTGCTGAAGATACCATCAAAAAACTGTGGTTTTTAGAAAATGAAAATCCAGGTAAACCCATCACAGTTATCCTGAATAGCCCTGGTGGCTCCATTGATGCAGGATTTGCAATTTGGGATCAGCTGAAAATGACTTCTTCGCCTATCACGACTATAGTGACTGGCATGGCAGCTTCCATGGGTTCTATCTTAATGCTAACTGCTGATAAAGGGAAACGCTTTGCTACACCAAAAAGTAGAGTGATGATCCACCAGCCTAGGCTTTCAGGAGTAATCCAAGGACAAGCAACAGATCTTGAAATTCAGGCAAAAGAAATTCTCAAAATGCGCAAACTGCTCATTGAGATTTATATGCAGGCAACCGGCAAAAGCTATGAAGCGCTTGAAAAATCGCTTGATAGAGATGCTTGGATGACAGCTGAGGAAGCAAAAAGTTTTGGCCTGCTTGACCGTATCATCTCCTCATATAAAGATATCTAAGGCAGTATGAGCATTCCATTTAGTCACTACTCCGGCTGCGGAAATGACTTTGTCTTGATTGACGATCGTGAAATGCTCTTCTGCAGTCAAAATCAAGCACTGATACAGGAGCTTTGCATCAAAGGTTCTCAAGTAGCTGGCCATGTCATCGATGGTCTCATCTTGGTGCAAAACTCTGCTACCTGTCAGTTTACAATGAAGTTTTTTAATAATGATGGCTGTGAAGCTTCGATGTGTGGAAATGGAGTGCGAGCGCTTGCTCGTTTTGTAAAAGAAAAACTAGACTTTAGGCAGCCAAACTACCTTCTTGAGACTAAAAAGCGCACTCTCAGCATTGCAGTTTTAGATGATCTTTATTGTGTGGATATGGGCGCTGTAGTTGAGCTAGATTTTAACATCCAGCTTGATTTTGAAGGCACAACTTGGCAGTTCAGCTATTTTGATACAGGAGTGCCACATCTTGTCACTTTTGTTTCAGATATTGAATCGCTAGATGTTGTGAAAATAGGCAACTTTTTTCGCCATCATGTCCATTTTCAACCGTGCGGGGCCAATGTCAATTTTGTTGAAATAGCGACGTCTAAAATCCGCACCTATGAGCGCGGCGTTGAAAATGAAACCCTCGCGTGCGGCACCGGGGCTACAGCTTGCGCCTATGCCCTTTACAAAATAGCCAAGAAAAAGCCTCCTATACGTTTACAAGTGCGCTCAAAAGACTTTCTAGAAATTGACTTTACCTCATCTGATTTTGCTAAGATGACTGGCCCTGCAACCTGGATTGGCGATGGAACATTTTTTCTCGATGAGAACAAACAGCTCTCAGGCGTTATTTTTTTATGACATTTTGCGATACAAAAACGAAATTCTTAGAATATTTGAGAGTCCTTAAAAACTCATCTGAGCATACAATCAGGTCTTATTCAATTGATTTAACATCTTTTGAAAAACACCTTCAAACACTTTCTTGCACCAACCTTACAACAATAGATCGAAAAATAATCCGCAGCTTTGTGGTGATCTTGGCTGATCAGAAAATCAACAAGCGGACTATTGCACGAAGGCTCTCTGCACTGCGCTCATTTTTTAAATATGCTCTTCGTGAAAAGTTGATCGACAAAAATCCTATGGATGACATTGAAATGCCTAAACTCGATCGCAAAATCCCATCCACACTTACTTATGAACAGGTAAAAATTTTATTTCAAACCCCTGACACAAGCACTTTATTTGGTGTACGCGACAGAACAATGATGGAGCTTTTTTATAGCTCAGGACTGCGCATTAGCGAGCTTGCGGGCATGAACAGACATGACTTTGATAAAGAGCGTCTTTTAATTTTAGTTCGTGG
>JAHFTM010000113.1 GCA_023269335.1 Chlamydiia bacterium | reverse complement strand
CTAGCAAAAGATTTGGAGCTGAAAGAGCCATTAGCTCAAGGAGAAGGAGCGGGAGAAGATAGTTTTACTCTTCTTCTTGATACCACTCCCATCACTATACGTGAGGCACAAAATGGCTTTCAGTTTTCCGCCCTCCTTGGCGAGCCTCCTCAAGAACAGCTTGAATTATTCTACTCAAAAATGCTGAGAGGAAACCTCTTTGGCCAGGCTACAAACGGATCTACCCTTGGCATAGATGAACCTAGCGGACAAATTATTTTACGCTATTATGCTCCTCAAAAAGCCTCCTATCGCGATTTTAAAGAGAGGCTTGAGGATTTCATCAATACCTGTGACTTTTGGCACCAAGAGGCTAAAAGCCATCAAGTCAATCCCCTTGCCGCATAAGAGATGCCTCAAGCACTTTGGAGTGTGGCTAAGCACCCAACAAGTTGCATCTACCATAGGAGCCGAATAATAATTATTCTCTATCGTTTAGCTTTTGAAGGGCTTGCTCTATTACAGAAATATCAAAGCCTTTTGTTATAATTTCTCTTGATGACTGACCCATAGCAGTAGCCAAAGCACAATAGGCCATTTCTCGGATAGATTCCTCTTCCTTTTCATTTTCAAAAATTTGAATTAATAATTGAAGTAGTTCATGGTCATAGGATAGGCTTAAAGATTGTCCAGCCGAGCTTATTGCTATTATGCGTATTTGCTCTTCATCATCCCATTCTACCCCTCTCATGAACTTTTTAATCTCTGTTAAATACTCTTGATAATAGCCCCAAAAACAGCATAAAGTTTGTAAGGCAATTTTAGTAATCATTGAATACGAAGGATAATATAAAAAGCTTTCAATTTTTCTTTTGTATTGCTTTGCGTGCGCTTTTCCTAAGATGTGAATTAAGGTGTAAAGATTATCATCATCCCCGGGTTTACATGATTCGAGCTTTTGAACGACGTAGGCAATTTCTTCATTTGTGAGTTTCCCCCACTTTGCTTCGTCAAGTAGTGCTGCTAAGTTTCTCATTATAATTCCAGCGCTTCCTCAGTTTTGATAGCAAATAGTGCAAGAAAAGCGCGTCCTGGCAAGTTGCTCTCTTATCCCCTCGCGATAACCATTAGACAATTCATGACGCCTGGTATATCTTTTCAAGAAGATAGCTAGAATAGGATTTATTCACAAGAATTCTTCTTACTTGACTAAATGCTTTGTACCTGTAAGTATTATTCAGAATTATAATCGAATTCAGAATTAATTATATATTCGATGACCACGATGATTAGTATTGTTGCAAATATTTGATTTGAGAAAACAAGAAAATTGAAGACAGGGAAATTATGTTACCTACCTCCAATAGCTCTTCAGGGCTACTGTTACATGCCGATAATAGTACTTCTAGTAATACCACACCTAATTCCCCAGAAAATGAACGTGGTATTCACCATCAGGAGAAGGCAAAAAAAATGCTTCAGTTTTTGAGTCCTCGTTCACTGCCATACACTGATCTTCAGGGAAGAACTCTAAAGCTGTGGAAATATAAAACGACATTTTTTGCTTCCTTAAAAAAGGAAGGGCATCCCTTCATACTGATTCCAGGAAGAAACATTCATAATGCTCTTGTCCCTAAAGAAACAGATACAGCTCTTTTGAGCCACCTAGAAGAAATGGAGTTAAAGAAATGGCATTTAGCCTACATTGAAGAAAAAAATGAAATCTACGTTTGGCCTTTTTTATTTGCTGCAGGAAAAGATGGTGAAAAATCACAATTTCAAAGAAAAATTGATGATAGAAAAGAACATTTCACGGACAAAGATCTTAAGGCCGCATGGAGAGAAAAAAGAGGGGAAGTAGTTGCTCGAAAATCGGACGGGACACCTTACGATCATGCCAAAGAAGTGAATGAATCGCAAAATGGACTTAAAAGAACTATTGAAAGAATTAAACATCGGCTTGGTTACCCTTATCTACAGGCTAGGAAAGACCCCGCTTAGAAAAGGAATTAAAAGAAGCAAGTCGTCTCCTTGACCATACAGAAAAATTCATTCCCTCACCACCCTTAAAACAACCTGCAATGGCTTCCTTTAAGGAAGCCGTTCAACAAAACCGCCTCACAGATAGCTACAACCAAGGAAGCCCCAAACATCCCATTCCTGAAAGAGGAGCAAACGGAGGAAGCATTGGCGGCGTTGGCAATGAAGCTGGTATTATTGAAGGCTTATTTGACACTTTGCAAGCTCTCGAAGAGAACTGTCACTACTTCTACGTGCCGTCAAGTGATGGAAAGGCTCCGTTTAGCAATGCAGAACTACAGCAAATCATGCGCGAGCTTGCCTATGGCATCTATGTGCACGACACAGTGCCTTTCTTCAGCTTGCATTTTAACGCTGACTTAAACATGTATCCTGTCATCCACCCTGCCTATCAAAATACGCTTGTTGGCAGAGTAATAAGCCTTCTTGACTACTACATGAAAGGGTTTTTAAATGGGGCCTTTTTCGATGAAGAGTATCTTGATGAATGGCAAAAAACGAAAACACAAAATAAAGAAATTCTCAAAGCTCATTGCATTGATCTTCACGAGTACTGCAGGGAACATCTAGGGGCTAAACATGAATACTTTACCGTGAGAGAGTTTATCGAGAAGGCTGAGAAAGTAAGTATCTCGGAAGTTTTGAATACCTACTTACCGCCACCTGAATCGCCACTGCTTTCTGATTATTCAGGTTTTCGCTCATCATTTCGCATTATCGCAAAACAAAACAGCATAAAAAAAGCAGATAACCTATTCCATCTTGATGCGGACTTTGATGTGCTCTATACCATTGAACCTGATCCCATCTACGAAGAAGAGTTACGAAAATACCGCGCTCAACATGGTCACAGTCCTGAAGGCTATCTGCGCCTAGAAAGTGCTTATATGGCTATGCAAAAGCAAATAAAAAAAGTTATGCCGTGCCTGCCAAAGTTTCGTGCTCTTTTTGAACAACTAAAAGTTATTAATTTCTTCTCTTATTACTTTAAAACGCTCAAGCAAGCTCACAAGGTACCGATTTTAGATGTAATGAAAGCAAATGCATCCTTTGCTTGCCTTCCTTTATTTCCACACCTACCCATCAAGAAAGTCAAGCGTGAAAAAGTAAAAATCCATGTAGGAGAGCTTTTACAAACCCTCACTGCTGAAAATAGAAAAATTGTTGAAGGGTTCCTTTATCAAGCAAAAGAGGACGACGAAGTTCCGGGGGAAATTATTGATATTCTGGCACCAGCCTTTCAAGATGAGCTACGGAAGAAAATCCCCTTAGCTGTATCTAAGGACTTGCAACCAAGTGAAAAGCACAAAAAGCTACTTGTCGACTATCTCAAAGCATTCCCCAAAAACCATCGCGCTCTTCCAGGGCAACATTCAAAGCTTTCTAGTCGACGGAAAGTTTTAGAATTCAAACTCAAAAACTACACCTATGCCTTAGATCATTACACAACGCAAAAAACGCGTGCCAAAGAAGAAGCAAACCTTCGCTCTGAAAAAGCATGGAGCCAGCGTCGTATAGATGAAACGCTTAAGTCAAGAGAGGAAAGAAAAAAATTAATTGCTGCACCCCTAAATAGCTTTTTTAGCTTCTTAGATGTGAAAAAGCATTTACTAGCATGGGGCGCTCACCTCGGCGACTTCTTTGATCGTGACCCACACTGTATTTCTGAGCATGAATATGAAGTTTCCCTCGCCTCTTTCCGCATCTCTTTGCTACTTCAAGATAAGTCGCATCTTGAAGATAAAAAGAAGGTGATGACTACCTCTTTAGAACATATTCAGAATATATGGAAAGAGCTGCGGAAAGACTACCCTAATCCTAAAACCGCAAAATGCTATGTCGAAAATATACCCATTTCTTTTGAAGACTTATCCACTTCCACAATCCAAGTGTATACCGAGCAAACAGAAGACGAGCAGTATCAAAACAGACGTATTGTCGGTGGTTGTGGCCTGCAGCTTAACAGTCTACCAATAACTCATGACCCTTTAGGAATCACTATTCTCAAGCATGGAGTTGGTTCACCTATTGGTAAAGGGTGTGAAAGCTTCCAACCAGTAAAACTCCATTCTCAGAGCAAAAATGACGGCTTTCTTTTTAAGTTATCATTCGGTGATTTTTACACCTCAAAAGATGCAGAATTTGCGTGGATGTCACAGACTTTAACAAAAGATGAGCAACTCGCTCTTGCAGATCAAGACTCCTATGGGTTTACAGCCCTTCATCATGCAGCTAAAGAAGGAAGTGTTGCCACTATCGACCAGCTACTTGCTAGCCCTCAAGTTGAGCAAATCATCAATCAACGGGCTAAAAACAATGCAACTCCACTGTATGTAGCAGTGCAACATAATCGACTACAAGCTGTCCAGCAGCTTCTTAAAAGTGGCGCCAATCCAAATAGTGCTACAGTCCATGGTATGACACCTCTTTGTTCTGCTATCCATCATGGTCTTGACGCGATTGCTTTAGAATTACTTCAAGTGCCTGCTATCAATGTAGACTTTGCACTTGAAGATGGAACAACTGCTCTTTATCTTGCCGTTGAATGTGGAATGCTGAGTGTCGTAGTAGCTCTTTTGAAAAAGGGTGCAAATGTCAATAGCGTAAGAAAAGACAGCTCTGCCCCGCTGCATATTGCTGCAAAGAAAGGCTCAAAAGAAATGTGTGCGCTACTTGCAACTCATTCACAGACCAATATTAATCTACAGCTCAAGTCAGGCAAGACTGCTTTACATATAGCTGTAGAATACAATCATCCCGATGTTGTCAGCTTTTTCTTAGAACGCGGAGCGAATCCAGCACTTTCTGGTTGGGACAAAGAAACAAGCCTTCACACAGCTATTTTGAGCGGAAATTATCAGGCAGCAAGTGACATTATTGAACATTGTAGGACGAAAGGGCAACAAGCTGAGTTTATTTCTCTTCTTAATCAAAAGAATAGTAATGGACTTTCACCACTTGATATGGCTCTTCTGACAAGAGAGTATGGAGTACTTGCTAAACTTCTTGCGTACCAAGCTGTGATAGCCGATCCTGCTCAATTTTTAACTGCACTTTGTAGGGCGAAGGTAGACCACCTTACTATTTGCAAATTTATCGATCAGCATGCTTTCACAGTTGCACAGCTCAATGCTGCTTATTATGAGGCAGCAAAAGTCGGCCATAATATGATGGTTTCCATGTTTCAGATTAAATGTAAAGTAGCTGATTTTACAGATAAAAACGGGTGGTCCATAGTTCATTTTGGAGCTCAATATGACCACATCAATGTCGTTCAAGACTTTCTAAAGCAAAATCCTTATGATTTGTTGAAACTGACAAAAAATGGCATGTCCATTGCAGCAATTGCGGCAGAACATGGAAGCTGTCGCGTTTTGAAATTGATGCTTGAAGCGTGTGCTAAAAAAGCTATCTCCTTAAATGAGCAATATCAAGGAAATCATCTGCTTTTAGCTGCTATTTCAGGCCAACATCTAGATGCTGTTGATGCGATTATTCACCACATTCACAATCCTAATGTGCCTTTGGATACGCAAGGGAGGCAGGCAACCCATTTTGCAGTAATCTCAGGTGATGTAGAGATGCTCGAGTTGTTGCGTACACGTGGTGCACGTTTTGATATTCCTGATTCAGCGAAAATGACTGCGATTCAGTATGCCTTTGAATATGAATGGAAAGACGTAATCGACTACTTTCTCAATAGAAAATATGAATTTACTCTCCCGAAAAATCTGCTTTTTAGCTCAAAGGCAAAAAATTCTCTTAATCATGTGAAACTGTTCCAAAAAGCGGGCTACGATATTCTTGCAGGACATGACAAAACAAAAAAAACAGCCGTCTTTCAAGCTGTAAAAAATGGAAATTTTGAAGCTCTCGTTTTTCTTTTAGAACACGGAGCATCACTAGATACTCCAGCACTTTCTGGGTATACGCCATTTCTTTTAGCAGCAAAGCTTGGGAAGCTAGATTGTCTTCAGTACCTTTTACCACTCATTTCAAAAGAGAAAACACTGGGTGATGGAAGAAATGCTCTCCACCTGGCAGCTTCCTGTGGCCATGAAGAGTGCGTCGACTATTTACTCACGCAAGGTCTTAACCCTACAGCAACTGATAAAAATGGTAAAACTGCTTTGGAGC
>JAHFTM010000008.1 GCA_023269335.1 Chlamydiia bacterium | reverse complement strand
AATGGAATTTCTGGCTGTGGTGGTCTTCCGAACCGCTCTCCTGGAGGCCAGAAAATGAGTAGGGGTGAACCTTGGATATTGTTTTCAGGAACAAAGCCGAAGTAACGGCTGTCTAAACTCATTGAATGATTGTCTCCAAGAGCAAGATAATGCTTCGGAGGTATTTTTAGGCCATATTTTTTAATGAATTCTTTGTCGAAATGACCATCAGCTAGAAGTGGCGCTTTTTGATCTTGAAAGGCTATGTAGGAGCTGGTTTTACGGGCGCGATTTATCTCTAGCTTTTCAAAGTCACTCAGCACTACATCGGCAGCTTTGAAGATAGGTGAGCCCATGACACACAAAGCACCATCTTGAAAATAGGCGTAGCGGGCTGGGAAGTAGGTTATGCGTTGTCTTTTTTGTGAGAATGATGTGCTTGTGTTTGGATTTGTACTCTCCGAAAGTTCAATTCCTGAGTTAAAAAGTGCCTTTAAAAGATGCTCATTTTTCGGATACAGAGGGTGCGTTGTATCAAGCAGAGTTGCTACGTCTCCCCAGCCTATTTTATAAGCTTTGCCGTTGTAAAATTCATAGGTGCCGTCAGGGATATCGGAAGTAAGCATAAGCCCTGGGCCACGGATAGAATCTTCTCCTTGTGAGTAGCGATAAGCTTTCCCATTGTGCACAACAAAGCGCGAGGTGTACAGCGCGTCTTTCAGCGCAAGTAAATGTTCATCGTTTAGTCCAATCCAGGTCAGGCGTGTTTGTAGCATGGAAGGCTGGCTCTGACGATTTTGTTCATAAAAGGCAGTAGCATCTGTCGGAAGTGTTGGTGTGTGCCTCAACTCCAAGTACAGCTTCGCATTTTTATCTTCATAGCCCTCATTTTTTGCCACATTTGGTAGCTCTTTTGGCTCGATCAGCCGTGCTTGAGCAAAATTCTTCATCCCCCAAAGATTGGCGTAGGAAAGTGATTGAGCCTCTTGCTTTATCCAGTCTTTGCCATTGAAAAATTCGGAGTGAATGGAGCCATGAGCACCCATGATTACGCGTGCGCAGGGGATATTCATATGCATGATCACAATTTCACTTTCGTCAGTATGGCCGATTTGCTTTTGGTATGTTTTATTGCCTTCCATGTTGATAAAAGGGATATGTTCGATATGACAAAATGTTGAATCAGAGAGCATATCGGTAAGCTCATTGCCTTCTTGGTCTATGCCATAAAGCCTGCCACCATAAAAATAGACTGTATCTCCTCCTTTACCCATGCAGCGTTTGACATAGCGCTTTTTGCCAGGAAAAAGAAGAAAATAGGTGGTGTCGACATCAGGTAAATCAATGCCATCACCGGAAAAAACAATGATGTTGCCACGCTGCAACAGTCGCTCGTTAAATTCAAGATGTGAGGTTTGAAAGGGCGTATTGATGCCGAAGCTATTTTTAGAAACTAAGACACGATCATGTTCACGAAATGTTGGCCGCATAGAACCTGTAGGGATTTCATACAGCTCAAACCAAACATAACGCACGAAAGCCGCTACCACAACGGCCAGGCAGATTGCAAAAATGAACTCTTTGATATGCTCTATGAAGCCTTTTTTGCCTGTTGTTTTTAAAAAAGTAAGGAGCTCTTCTGCTTTGGTGTTCGCTAGAGTTTGATTTTTTTGAGCGATGGCAGTATCCAGTGTTTCAATTGCCGCTTCAACTTCTTTCAAATGTGTCTGGGATAGATTTTTTTGCAGCTTCTTATAGCGCAGGATAGCTTCTCTTAAGATGTGGCGGCATTTACGAAAAGATAAGAGTGTAGTATCTGACATAGATCCCTATGTTTAAGTAAAAATATTCACAGGAGGTTACGGCTGGCTAGCTGCGCCCCCCTCTCCATGAATACTTACATGTTTGAAGAGTGATAATAAGGGCCGAAGTGTACAAAATGAGTTTCTTTTGACGCGACAGAAAACAGCATAAAATATATATGGATGTCTTAAACTCGACGTCGAGTGGAAACAATAATGAAAGGTAGTTATATGATAACGCAAAGCCACAGCACCTCTTCAAGTACAAATTTCGATTTTAATCTATCACCAGTGCAGCTGAGTCATCGCTTTGCAACTCTTGATCCGTTAACCGGCAACTGGGATGTTAGAGATAATTATCAACAGCGCTTTGAAATTAGAGGCAGAGGTATTGCGACAATAAAGCACGTCTATGAGCGCTTAAAACAGCTAGAAGAGATTACAAGTTCAGACTATAGCTACTACCTCATGTCAGGCTCCTTTTCTTGCCTTCAAGACTATCAGAAGAATGTGGTGCTGAAGGTACGTTGTGAGGTAGCCCAGCATAAGCGTTATGTGCAAGCCATAGGTGAAAAGATAAAAAATCGGTTGGTAGATAGGTGGCAGTGGCTGATTAACCTTCCTGTAATTGGCTATCTTTTTGCTGCTATTGTCACACAAATAAAGGGGGCTTTCACAAGAAATTTGAAAGTACTTGTTCAAGTTTTAGAAAATAAACACAAAGTGCTCTGTCGCCTTGAAGAGAAGCTTGAGACAGCAATTCATCTTAAGAAGCTCTTCGGCGAGGATAAAATAATTAAAAAAGCTTTTCGTGACTATGACAAGAAAATGAGCGAAGAACTGCTTTATGAGCTAAGACAGTCTCATCCTGAAGAGCGAAGAACATTTTTACTTCTTCGAGGGGATCCTCAAAACATTGAAGGATTTATTTTGAGTAAACTAGATAAGCATGATGGGGCTAGAGTAGAACATGTACCATTCACAGCTCGTCGAATAAATTCTACAGCTTATGTTTATATCAGGCCTCAAAGTGAGCAAAACGGAGTGGGTGGAGTGGATACACTCCCAACACTGAAAGCATTGCAACGCTATCTGAATAACCTGCAAAAACCATAAAATTACAGCTATAAAGAAGACGGTATGGAGGAAAAAATAAAACAAGAGAAAGTCGTCGTCACTGTTTTTGTTCTCTTTTTGTTCTCCTTGTTTTCATAGAAAGTACCTTTTTTTGTGGGTTTTGTGTTAATGAGTTGTTAGTTTCTGATGATATCTTGTTGCAGGCTATTTCTACGAGCCAAGGATTGCCCCTAGAAGTATATATATAAGTTACTTGTAATAAGTATTTTATGTTGATGTAAGTCCCAAATCTGGGAAGGGGTTGCTTTATTTTTTTTACGATCTTCTTGTGTTCACAACTATTGTAATGTAGGTAAAGTAGCAGGTGAAGTCAGATTTTTCCCTGAGTCAATCACACGCAGCTTCACTTTGCTGATTTTGCCTACCACTTCAACCCAATAAGGGAAGTAGTTTAAACAGTCGTTGTTTTCGAATTTGCCACTCTGATTTTCTTTGGAATATGGGATATATAAATAGATTGCCTTCCCCGAAAGTTCAGTCACATCTTTTGGCCATTCCACCCGAAAGACATAAAAGGGCACGAGGTGAGCTTTGCCTTGGAAAATAGCCTTGGGAACCCACAGTTTTCTTCTATCATGCTCGTCAGATTCTGGTGGTGGACCGATCCGCTTGCGATCATTTTCAGCAACAGCAACTAGTGGCAGAGTAAAGAGCGTGGGAAGGAAGGTAAAAGTCGCGTTTCCTGTACTATCAGTTTGTATCCACTCATTTGTCCCATAGGAATAAATGGACTCAATGGTCCCGGTTGTCAAGTCAAAGCGGCTCAGCGTCCAAGAAGTATGTGTGGGAGCCCCTTTCGTCAGCCATGCTTGCCAGTTCAAATCAGCAGGTTTTGCTGTTGCTGTCACTTCCTCTATGGTCATTTCTTTGTCTGTTTTTTTTGCGATGCGAAACAGTGTGATCTGTTTCTGCTGTTCAAAAACGGCAAAATCACCCTCTTTTGCTTTGCTGAATTCATCGAGTAAGGTGATTCCAAAAGCAGGAATGGTAAGTAAGCAGGTACTGATACATAAGCAGAGAGTGAAAAAAAAAGTGCGCCTTTCATGCATTTTGATAGCTCATTTTTTTGAATACCTCTTAGTATAGCAAGTTCAACAAATTTTGGTTAGTAAATGCAGAATCTCTCCTTTTCTTTAGAATATAATTTACCAGCGCGCAAAAGTCACACTTGTATTTGGATTGGCAGCAAAAACTTTCAAATTGACCACCCCTATCCACGCCGTATCATCATTGTTGATCATGCTATTTCAAAGAAGATTGTGAGTAAGCTTGGCACTACAGAAGAGGTTTTGCATCTTTATGGCGGTGAGCGGACGAAAACTAGGAAGATGAAAGAGTGGGTTGAAGATGAACTTATTCGCATGGGTTGTAATCATGAAACGCTTCTTATAGCTATTGGTGGAGGCACTATTTTAGATCTCGTTGGCTTTGTGGCATCTACATTTTGTAGAGGCCTTCCCTACTATGCCGTCCCTAGCACCCTGCTTGCTATGTGTGACGCTGCCATAGGCGGAAAAAACGGCGTGAATGTAGGAAATGCCAAAAACCTTATCGGCACAATTTATCACCCTGAAAAAGTATATATCGACGTAAATTTTTTAGACAGCCTACCTCATGTTGAGATGCAAAATGGCCTCGTAGAAATGGCAAAACATGCCCTTTTAAGTGGCCCAAAGGCAACTTTTGATTTAGAAAAAAATATTGATGCTGTCTTAAGAAAAGATAATGAGGTGTTGATACGACAAATAGCTGAGAGTGTTAGCTTCAAAAAGCAGATTGTAGAAGAGTCAGTAGCTATTCCCAATAAACGCCATCTTCTTAATTTCGGCCATACTATTGGTCATGCCATAGAGTCACTTGTTGGTTTTGGTATATCGCACGGTAAAGCTGTTGCCATCGGTATCATAGCCGAGTGTCAGCTTGCTCAGCAGCTGAACATGCTTTCCATAGAGCAGGCAGCACGTATGGCTACCTTGATAGAGGCTATTGGTCTACAGTTGACTCTTCCAAAAAGCTATGCGCATTCAGAGTGGCAGCAAGCACTTTCGCATGATAAAAAAGCGAAATTCAATAGACCCCGCTTTGTCCTTTTAAAAGATGCTGGAAAGCCACATGTGATTGGCGATGCCTACTGCCATGAGGTGACTGACAACGAGCTTTTCAAGCTTTTTGACTGGATTAATACTCAATTTGTTAAAAAATCATGACGATCATTGTTTCGCTTTGTCACAATCAGCTAGAACTAATTCAGTCTGCTGCTTCTGATTATCTCGAGCTAAGGACAGATGTGCTGCCAGTAATGGCACAGCCTTTTTCTCCCTATATCTTGCGCTGTGATCTAAAACCATCTTTTAAGCTTATTTTACAGCTTGCAGCCTGCAATCCCAAGTATGTAGATGTGCCAGCTAGCATGCCAAAAGAGCTTTTTGATACAATACGTACAAGTTATCCTCATGTGAAAATTATCGCTTCCTTTCATGATTTTGAAAAGACACCGGAAAATTTGGAAGAGATTTTTTGGCATTTGCGCTCATTTGATTGCGATGTTATTAAAATTGTTAGTCATGCCGAAAGTGCTCTCGATGGTTTGAGGATGCTCTCTTTTTTACAAAAGCACTCTTCTCTTTTTCCACTAGTTGCTTTTTGCATGGGTGAAAAGGCAAGCTTTACACGAATCTTGCAGCCTGTTTTTGGAGCTGTTTGGACCTATGCATCACAAAGTAAAAATAGAGAAACTGCTGCCGGGCAAATTGACGCTGTTTTATTAAAAGAGGTCTATCGTTACGAAAAACTAAGTCCTGGAAGTACTCTTTTTGCACTTGTTGGTGAGTCGCTTGATAAAAGCTATTCAGACCTGATTCACAATGCAAATTTCCATGCTATGCAAATGGATGCAGTCTACGTAAAAGTGCCGCTTATAAAAGAGGAATTTTTACAAGCGCTGCCCTATTTTCAAACACTTGGTTTTCGCGGCTTAAGCGTGACACAGCCCTTAAAACAGTGCTTTGATAAAGAATCTCCTTACAATACCGTTCATTTCAAAGAGGGCCAAACTTTTCTTTACAACACCGATGGAAGCGGTGCACTGGATGCTATTGAAGAACAGATTTTAGTCGCTGGAAAAAAGATGCTCATTATAGGTTCTGGAGCTACTGGAGAGGCAATCTGTCAAGAAGCTCTCAAGCGCGGTGCGCACTTGACTATCTATAATAGAACCTATGAAAAGGCACAATTGCTGGCGCAAAAGCACAAAATAAAAGTGCTTGAAAAGTTGGAGATGAAAGATTTTGATTTGCTCGTCAATGCTACAAGCGCTGATTTTGATGTGCAAGTAGGCGATGTAAAAAATGATGCTGTAGCACTTGATGTGAGCATCAAAGAGACAACAGCCTTTCTTGAGGGTATTCAGCAACAAGGTGGCAAAGTTATTTCAGGGCAGCGCATGTGGCTTTATCAAGCTGCTAAACAGCTAGCTATTTGGTGCAATGATGAGAGTGTTCAGATCGTCTCGTCAAGCCTTAATGGCACAATGCAGCTTCCTCCTTCGAAGTCGCAGACGTTGCGCGCGCTTTTATTTGCTACGCTTGCAGAAGGACGATCGCTTATCAAAAATCCTTTGAATTCACCTGACACAGAAGCAATGATTGCAGCTTGTAGAGCTCTTGGGGCAAAAGTAGAGTGTTATGAAAAAACTATGATAATCGAAGGCATTGGGGAAAAAAGAGAGCTTGTGTCCACAAGCATTGATGCTAAAAATTCAGGTATCGTGTTGCGCTTTGTAGGGGCTGTTTTAGGGTTATTTTCTGAAGAGGCACTCATCTTTGGTGATGAGACGACAAAAAAAAGACGCTCATGCAAAGCATTAGTTGAGGGACTTTGCATGCTTGGAGCTAAAGTGAAATCCAATCAAAACCATGCTCCGCTTTACATTTCTGGGCCTATTCAATCAGGCATATGTGAAATTGATGGGCAAGATTCACAACCAGTTTCTAGTCTTTTAATAGCTGCCAGCCTACTTGAAGGCACAACTGAAATACGAGTTAGAAATCCAGGAGAAAAGCCTTGGGTTGCTTTGACCTTGGAATGGTTAAAGAAAATGGGCGTAGAAGTTGTCTACAACGATTATACATGCTTTAAGGTGCGTGGTGCAAAGAGCTTTAGGGCTTTTGAATATGAAGTGCCAGGTGATTTAAGCTCTCTTGCCTATCCTTTGACAGCGGCTCTGTTTACAGAATCGGAGCTGACAATTGAAGGTGTGTGCCTTGATGACTCTCAAGGAGATAAAAAACTGCTTTATATTTTACAGAAGATGGGTGCCAAATTTTTTATCGACGAAAAAAGAAATACAATTACAGTAAAAGGTCCACAGACGCTTTATGGAGCTTCCATTGACTGTAATGACTGTATTGACATGGTGACTATTCTAGCAGTGATAGGAGCTTTTTCTGAGGGCGAGACGCTTATTTATAACGCTGAAATTGCTCGTGATAAGGAGTCTGATCGTCTTTCTAGTATCACAAGCGAGTTAAAGAAAATGGGTGCCGACATTGAAGAGCGAAAAGATGGCTTCATCGTAAGAAAATCAGCTCTTCAGGGCGCAGTGACTTGCTCAAACGGCGATCATCGCCTGGCAATGGCACTTGCAGTTGCTGCTTTAAACGCTAAGGGACCGACGATGATACATAACATAAGCTGTGTAAAGAAAAGTTATCCAGGATTTTTTCAGGACCTTGCAAAAGTGATGCGTGAGGTGCGATGAATATTATTTTATGTGGTTTTCAAGGAGTTGGTAAAACTTATTTTGGTAGGCTTGTCAGTCAAAAATTAAAACGTGATTTTTTTGATAGTGATGAACAGCTGCTTGAAAAAAACAAAGAAATGCCAAGTAGTTCAGTACGCGATTTTTGTTTGAGAGTTGGTGAAGAGGAATTTCGCAAACAGGAAGCTGCAATTGTTTTAGCGCTTTGTGAGAAAAAAGAGGTGATCATAGCCTTGGGAGGAGGGTCACTTACAAATAAACAGAGCCAGAGAGCTATTAAAAAAGCAGGCAGGCTTTTATATTTATATCTTCCGTATGAAGAGTTATATAAGAGGCTACAAGGCATCCCGCTACCCTCTTATTTATCAAATAAAAAAGAGGCGTTTGAGAAGTTATTTACGGAGAGGCATAAAGTCTTTTCACAGCTTGCAAACGAGACGATTTTTTTACAGGGACTCGTAAACGATCAGGTGCTTGACAAGATTTGTTGTCACCATGAACTTCAGGACTATGCAAAATTTTATTGAATAGTTGCTAAAATTTGTTAATTCACTTATTATATTGATGTTTTAGTATTTGTTTAATAATTAAAAGAGATTGGTAATTTATATGGTGAGAATTGTTCGTAATAATCCATTTCCAACAATAGATGTTGTTCCGGAGAGTGTGGATCTTAGTAGTTGTAAGAAAGAGATTGAAGAGCTGATTGCAAAAAAAGTATTCAAGAAAATAGAATTCAAAAGTCATGATAGAATTTCCCTCACTGTGACAAGTAAAAAATCCACCCGACGGTTCAAAGTAATCCGAGACAGACAAGGTAATTATTCGGCCGAACTAAATGTGAAGGCTAGAAAAGATATACAAGCACAGCTCAAGCGCGGCCATGGAGCTATAGAAAAATACATCATCAATGAAGTGTTTAGAAGGTGTGTAGAAAGAATTGAAGCCGCTAAAAACGAGCATGCTGTTAAAGCACTGCAAAAAGCTGTTAAGAAGCATTAAAAAAACTTGTTATTTAGCAAGCTGAGCAGCAGTATCTACTGCGATACCAATTTTGTAGGGAGTGGGTGTGGGTAGTAATAGTTTTGGTACGCTGTTTCGCATGACGTCGTGGGGTGAGTCGCATGGCTCATCTATTGGCTGTGTGATTGATGGCTGCCCTGCCGGTGTTGAGCTTTCAGGTGAAGATATTCAGCGAGCGTTGAATGCGCGCCTGCCCGGAAGAAATTCTCTTGTCAGTGCCAGAAAAGAAAAAGATCAAGTAGAAATTCTTTCAGGTGTTTTTGAGGGCATAACGACCGGCTGTCCAATTGCTCTTTTAATAAACAATGAAGATCAAGATTCATCAAAATATGAACCTATAAAAGAGCTGTTACGTCCCGGACATGCCAACTTTACCTATCTTCAGAAATATGGTATTTTTGATTTTCGTGGTGGTGGTAGGGCCTCTGCTCGCGAGACTGCTTGCCGTGTGGCAGCAGGCGCTGTTGCTGAAAAACTATTAGATACAGTAGGTGTAAAAGTTGTCTCTTATCTCAAAGCTTGTGGTAGCTATTCTTCTATAGAGCAGGCACAAATGGGTGATGCAGTAGTGCGTCCTCTTCTTTTTTGCCTGACCAATAGTGATGAGGAGGAGATGCAGGCAGAGATCGAAAAGGCAAAAGACGCAGGTGATTCTGTCGGCGGAGTCGTCGAGTGTGTGGCTTTTAATGTTCCTGTTGGTCTTGGCGATCCTATCTTTGAAAAGGTAGAAGCCAAGCTTGCTTCTGCGATGATGAGCCTGCCTGCTGCCAAAGCATTTGAGATTGGTGATGGTATTGTTGCAGCACAGCTTTTGGGCTCGCAACACAACGATCTTTTTTGCAGTCAGGATGGAAAAATAAGCTGTAGCACAAATCACGCAGGCGGAGTTCTTGGTGGCATTACAAATGGCATGCCACTAATTGTACGCACTCATTTCAAGCCGGCCTCCAGCATTCAAAAAGAGCAGGCAACAGTGGATATGACGGGCAAAACTCAAAAGCTTGTCTACCCTGAAGGCTCACGCCATGACCCCTGTGTTGCAATTCGGGCAGTGCCTGTATGCAAAGCTATGTCCCTTCTTGTCTTGGCAGACTGCTATCTCATGAACCTGCATGCGTCAGTAAAGGTAAAAGAGCTTTTTTTAAAATAAATAGTTTGATATACCTCTGATTAGGTGTACTATTTAACCCCCACAAGGTGGCGCGTATGAATGGAAAAGGTGTTCTTTTTTTATTTCTTGCCTGTATAATGACCACAGTTTTTTCATCTGCTTCGTGTGCAGATGCCACGAGTGTGCAAACATCCTTTTCTGAAGCTGAGATAAGACAAGAAATTTCTCTTATTAACCAACGGATAAAAGAGTTGCAAGAGAGAAAAAAAAACTATGAATCAAGGGCATTAAGCGCTGGACAAACGGGCAATCGCCTTCAATACGTCGATTTCTTAACAGCGAGAACGTACTTTGTTCAACAAGATCGATTTACTGTAAAAGCACATGAGGCGCAAAAAGAAATTGAAGCCCTTATGCACAAAAAAGAAGAATTAGAAAAACTTGTTCATTAACGAAAAAAGAAAACCGCATTTAGATCCTCTTACAGAAGTTGTCGGTTCTGTGCCTGTGAGTAATCTTTCACTGCTGACCGATTTTTATCAGTTGAGCATGGCGTACGCTTATTGGAAGGCAGGTCTGGATGCAAGAAAGGCAGTCTTTCATCTTTTCTTTCGTCGTCCACCATTTAAGGGTGGCTTTACCATCGCCTGCGGTCTTGAGTCTGTCATCAATTTCATCGAAAATTTTCATATTGACGATTCAGATGTTGAGTTTCTTTCTACTCTTAAAAGTTCTGCTGGAAATCCCTATTTTGATATAAAGTTTTTGAAGATGCTGTCCCAAATGAAGCTCACTGTTTCACTTGACGCAGTTCCTGAAGGTACATGCGTTTTCCCTTATGAACCGCTTCTGCGTATCGAAGGTCCTTTAATGCAGTGTCAGCTGCTCGAAAGCCCGCTTTTAAATTTGATTAATTTTCCAACGCTCATTGCAACTAAGGCAGCACGCATTTGTTTGGCAGCCCAAGGAGATCCGGTTTCTGAGTTTGGGTTGCGCCGAGCACAAGGCGTAGATGGCGCGCTTAGTGCAAGTAGATCCGCATATATCGGCGGCTGCTCTTCCACTTCAAATGTACTTGCTGGAAAAATCTTTAACATCCCTCTTCAGGGCACAATTACCCATAGTTGGGTAATGGCCTTTGATGGGGAAGAAGAAGCATTTGAGGCGTATGCAAAAATCATGCCTGATTCTTGTGTTTTTCTTGTAGATACATACGATACTATCGCGGGAATAAAAACGGCGATCCGTGTAGGCAAGCAGATGCAAAAGAGCGGCAAAAAACTGATGGCAGTCAGGCTTGACTCAGGCGACTTGGCTCAGCTGAGCATTGAAAGTAGAAAGCTATTAGATGATGCAGGCTTTGAAGATGTGAAAATCATTGCCAGTAATGAACTTGACGAGACGGTGATTTCAGAGCTGAAGCGGCAAGGGGCAAAAATCTCTATGTGGGGCGTCGGCACAAACCTTGTGACTGGAAAAGAGCAAGGTGCACTTGATGGAGTTTACAAACTGTCTGCCCTACAAGATGCAGAGGGCAAATGGAGATATACACTAAAACTTTCTGAGCAGCTTGCCAAAGTGTCAAATCCTGGGCTGCACCAAATTCGAAGATATTTTTCTGCAGGAGTAAACCTTGCCGATGTCATTTATGATCTTGAGACAGGTATTAAAAACGAATGCGTGGCAGTTGATCCGTTTGATCCGACAAAAGTGATGAAGCTTGATGATACGTTGGAACATCGAGACCTTTTAGTTACGGTTTTTTCAGAAGGCAAAAAAGTGTATGACAGTCCACCTCTTGAAGAGATACGAAAAAAAACACAAAGTGAACTTGCCAGCTTTCCGGTAGGGGTAAAGCGATTTCTGAATCCGCATACGTACTCGGTAGGCATGGAGCAATCACTGTATGAAATAAAGACACAACTGATTAAAAAAATTCGCAAGGCAAGTGTGAAGTAATGGAGAAAAAGCGCGCTCTCATCATTGTGGATGTACAAGTTGATTTTTTGCCTGGTGGTGCCTTAGCCGTTCCTAGAAGTGATGAAATTGTTTCCATTATCAATCATTTAATCAGCCTGCCTTTTGATCATATTGTGGCAACGCGTGATTTTCACCCTCCCAAGCATTACAGCTTTGCCTCCAGATGGTCTAAAACAGCCGGCGAGCGCATCACGATCGAAGGGGTAGAGCAGATACTGTGGCCAGATCACTGTGTGCAAGGGACTAAAGGTTCTGAGTTTGCTCCTGGGCTTGATGTGGAACACTTTGATGAGGTGGTGTATAAAGGTGTGAATTACCAGATCGATAGCTACAGTACCTTTTTTGATAATTTTAAATTGCGTACAACAGGTCTTGAAGACTTCCTTCGCCTTCAAGGCGTCGAGGAGCTTTATTTTGCTGGCATCGCTACGGATTATTGCGTGTTTTATTCGGTGATTGATGCAGTCGAACTTGGTTTTATCCCTTTTGTCGTTGTAGATGCCTGTAGAGGCATTGACCTACAGTCAGGTGATATTCAAGCGGCATTGAAAAAAATGCAGGCAAAGGGTGCCGAGCTTGTTACAAGTGAGCAAGTTGAAAAATCACTCACCTATCATTTTACGAGTAGAGAGCATGTTTGATTCCTGTCTTGAAAAACAAAAAGCGATCATCGAACTTTTTAAGAGCTGTACTACAGCAGAAAAGAAATATCAAATGATCATTGAGCTTGGAAAAACGCAAAGCCACTTAGAAGAAAAACAGAAAACAGATGACACCTTTGTCAGGGGGTGCCAAAGCAGGATGTTCATTAAGTCTTGGCTAGATAAAGAAAAGGGCCTTGTCTTTTTCGAATCGGAGGCCGATGCTCTCATTTCTGCAGGCCTTGGGATGTTGTTAATCCGTGTCTATAGTGGAGAGGCACCTGAAACCATTCTTAAATGTCCTCCTACCTACATCGAAGAGTTACACATTCATCAAACGTTAACTCCTGGTCGGGCAAATGGCCTAGCAGCAGTCTACGTACGTCTAAAACAGGATGCACTCAAGTACTACATCGAACAGAACAAGTAAAGACTCGTAACTGCTGTTGTCAGGAGGTTATATAAATTTTCCCTTTATACTACTGGGCTAAGGTTTAAGTTGTATGTTTAAATTAAATAATAGATGTTGATAATTTTGTTGGTGCTTTAGTTGTTTTTATTGAGAAAATTCAGAATTCATTATAAAATCAAGTGGATAAATTTATAATTTCATAAAATAAGGATATAGTCTATGAGCGCAGTAGCAGTAAGTGCTCCAAGAGGTAGGGTTGATAGCAAGGTAGGTGATGTCAATGAAGATGAGATGCGTTATCAGCGTATATGTAAAGCAATCGGCGAAGCTCCTGCTAGTAACAGCAAATATTTAACGCAAATTCAACGAACACAGGCACATAATCTGATACAAGCGGAACTTGGAGCGATGGCGTGTTCTGGTATAGTGAATATGGAAGCTCGTAAAAGAACATTGGAAGCCTATCTCAAGACCAAATTCCATGCAGATGATGCCCATTATATGGTCGCAGGTGTGCTACGTGTGGAAGAGGGTAATGTGCGACGTAATCTAGCTATGCGTGGACTAATTACCTGTGATGGTCTCGTGGTGTGTCTTGCAGATAGGGTCACTTCGGTAATCCGAGCTGTCTGGAAGCGCACAAAACAGGCCCTTCCATCGTATCTTCATTTGCCCAATGAGGAAGTGACTGAAAAAGTGACAGGAATGTTGTCACCAACCCAAGCAGCAGATGATGATCGTCCATTCGTTCCTCACCTTACGTTGGAGATAGAGAAGGATGGAAAAGATGTGGAACAGATAAATAATCGTGGATGCACTCCGATTGATAGGAATCAGCCACTTTCCCCTGTGGGGCAGCTCACACCTATATCAACAGATTTTCATGGCGCTCTTATAACCCACACTCGAAATGGAAGTAGTATACCTGTTGTTTATTCTGCACCCGAATCGGTGCAATCACCTCACCCGCTAAGACGGCCACCAAGACAAAGACAACATCGCAGTATGACTGACATTGGAATAAGAGCGGATGGCACGAGTCGGGCAGCAGCTCTCGTAAGAAGCGAGACAGCAGTAGGTGCACAAGCGCTTTCTTGTTGTGCTCGAGTTCAGAGATCTTGTTGTTTTGGAGTGCTTCGCGGTCTATGGAATCTTGTTCCCGAACGGGCAAGAAATCACATTGTAAAAGATTTTATCAAAGATCCATTGAAAGAAGGCGTACGTGATGCAGCACGTGTTGCGGTTGTCTATGGGGTGATCTCGCTCTTTAGAATGATCATTGGCTAAGGGATGTAAGGTCTGTGATGGATGCAGCGTGGCCTAGGCGCATACAAACTTCAAGTACTAATGCGCCAAGATTGAAGATAAGTAGTGTCACGAGCAGCGGTTTGCCCCCAAAAACGCGCAGGCTGCTGTTCGTTTTCTTTAAGTAATACCTTCCAATCCACACCATTAAGATGGGCATGATACCATTTAAAATGGCATCTCCAAAACCGCCTGAGGCATCTAAAGCCAAAATGAAGATGCGCTCGTAGGTGACAGCAAAAAAAAGCGTTGGGGCGATAATCAGCGCTGAAAGTGTGATACTGCCCATGCCTTTCTTTTTGATACGCAAGCCATCACTCAAAAAGTCATACAGACCAAGCGAGATACCAAAAAAGGAAGTGACAAGTGCGAAGAAAGCAAAAAATTGAGCTGCCATATCAATCCAGTAATTTTTCACATGGGCGCCAAGGTAGTGGGTGGCAGCTTCTCCCTTTTGCAAAGCCACGGCCAGGCCATCAGGACCTTGTAAGGGGATCGTGCCAAGAACAATCAGCTGCCAGATCAAATAGACTAAGAAGGCAAGCGATGTGCCGCAGATGATGGCCATTTTTAAAGAGGGTGCATGATGGTCAAGATAGGGGTGCAGGCTTGGTACCATCGTTTGGAAGCTGAACGAGGTGAGTAAAAGCGGCAGGGCAAGCCAGGTAATGCTCCACTCCTTTCGGTACAAATACTCAAGCTTGACCTCAGGAATGCTAAAGCCGATGATAAGAATGTAGGCTGCAATCATTGCCAGAAAAAGCAAGCTATTGACTTTACCCAATAGTTTGTGACTTAAGAAAATAGCTGGGCCGAAGAGTGCCATGAAAATGAGGCAGCCTGTATCTTTAGTAAGCTCAAATGGCAACAGGAGCAGAGAGACTTTACTGATGAGATGGCCAGCGCCTGCAGTATAGGCCACAAGTGAGGCGTAACAAATAAAAAGGTATAAAAACCAACTCACTATTTTGCCGCTCTTACCTAAGATTTGAGAAGTCATAGAAATCAGATGAGCATCATCTTTTTTCATCCAAAAGCCAACTTCTACAAGGTAAAGTGCTGTGCACGTCATGGCAATCCACGCTGCGGTCATCACTACAAGCGAAGGAAAAAAGCCGATTTGGCTTGTAGCTACAGGAAGTGCCAACATACCCCCGCCAATGCAAGTGCCGGCTACAAGAAAAATGGCATTGAGAAGTTGAGGAGAGTATTTTGATTTCAACATAGATACAGTTGGATGCTCCAAAAACAAAATTGAAAAGAAGAACATTTTACTGAGTAGAGAAAGTTGTTTGCCAGATTTATTTTGCTATTTTAATAGGGCTTGAATATTCTATGCCTCATTTATTAAAAAATATAATATTCTAATTACTTGTTTAATAATTGGAGCTCTATGTATGACTTTCCCTCTTGCAACTATTTCTATTATTACTTGTCAACTGACTCATATTGCTGAGCAATTGAAAAGCTCTCCTCTGACAAATCGAGTAGCTATTGTTGAGGAGAGTAATGGCATGCAGAGCGCAGTTCGGGTACTTCAAGAAGATAATGGCTGGAGCTCTTGGCTTGGGCGAAATTTTTCAAATGCAGCGAGATGGGCGTACAACAAATCACCATTGTCTTATTTTTTTGGTAGCGTTGACAGCTCAGTAAAAGAGGTAGTAAGTTTAGAAACAGGTCAGCACACAGCAGGCTATTTTCATCGGGTATTTGGTGAGAAGCGCATTTGCAAAATTGATAAAAATTTAAGCATTCAATTTCAGTCTAAAAAAGAAAAACAAGACTACTTTTGTAAGGAAGATGTAGAAAAGATCTTTGTAGCTTCAGCAGAAGTAACAGTTGAAGATTTAGAAGAAATTTTCTCTGAAATTAAAGATGTTTGCCAAACAAGAGTGCGCTTTTTATCGGAACGAGAAACCAAGTTCATACGCACTATTTTTCAAGATATACATACCTGTAAAGAGTTATCTAAGACTACTCGAGATATCCTTTGCTGGCTTTTAAGTCCCTTTTCTCGAGTGGAGCATATTTTTCTTTATAGGTTACCTCTAGAGCTTTCTTTTCAAGCAGTTGTGTGCGGAGAAAATCACTTTGAAAAGATGCGTAAGCGAGTGTGTAGCTATGAAGCAATGCGTATTCTTCCTCAAAAAAGTCAATTATGGTCCCTGTATCTGGCAAAAGAGATTTCAGGAAGGTCTCCGCCACAAGGAGTGCTGATTCCGCATCTTGAGGGCTACTATGAAAATTTTCATAAGATTGCCGGTGGTGGCGAGCTAAAGTATCTACTTAAAAGCATGGACATAACTAAAGTTGCTAGTTGCATTTTGTATAGCGGCACACGTCCATTCGATTCGGCATCCAGGATGGAAAATTTTCGTTCAGAAATAGGATCCAAGGGACCTTTTATCACTTTTGATGAAACGAAGAGCTTTTTGTGTGATTCTAAAAAAGGATTTGTTCGTTCTCCTAAAGAGCGGGTAGAGGCGATTGGCTTTAGTCAGGGTGCTAATCATGCTCAGATCGGTGCTCTTCTTTTCGTTTCTAAATTTAGCCGCATCGTTACTGTATGCAGTCCAGGCATTAAAGAGAAGACAGCGCGTGAATATGCAGCGAAATTAAAAATGAGTGGCACGACGGTTGTTATTGAACATATTATTGAACAAAATGATCTTATTTCAAAGCTTGGAAAAGCGCGGCTCGGATTGGCTTGCCCTTCGGATAAGGCTCAGGTAAGGGTGTTTTTGCGTTTGCACGACAAAAATCAAAATAACGCAACTGAAGAAGAGAGCTGCCCAGGGTGGTTTTTGAAGGCAATATGGAAGATAATCAGCAGCGCATCAGAACATCTACGTCCGGTGATCGGGCGCACCAATATATTACAGGAGCTTTCAGACGCTATTACTTCAGAAGGAGCACAGTTTAAAAAATATCTTTTGCATAGCGATGAAGCATGGGAAGTACTGCGTCAAAGGTTGAGTAATTGGCACATGTTTCGTGTGCAAGACGCCTTTGTCGATGCTTTTTCAAATCCTTTTAAACAATCGAGAGCTGATATCGAGTTAATTACAACAGAGGTGTCAAAATGTCTTTACAAGTAACATTCACAACTAGCATTCCCAATTCAGCTGAAGCTTATGAGTCTGTGATGGAATATAAGCACATGTGGAAAACACAAAGAGCCAATGAAAGATCTTCCTTTGAGTAATGTTATCCGGCAGGAAGTCTTCAAGTTGAGCAAGCGAGAAGTCATGATGAG